>NCCR01000062.1 GCA_002279765.1 Verrucomicrobia bacterium 12-59-8
AATGGCAACAAGACCATTTTGGTCAATGTGGACGGCATCATGCGGCAGGGCGACCTTGAGCGGGATGTGTTCATTCGGAAGGATGACGTCATCATCGTCGAGGAAAAGACGGTCAATTTCTAAAACAGCCGTGATTTGCCGCAGGTGGTTTGAAACCCAGCGAGGTAAAATTTGAGTTTAAATCGAACAGAGTGTCGGCCAAATAAATCCAATGGCTTAAATGGCGTTTTGAGCGAATCTGCCAGCCCGAAAAAATGACGGGGACAGCAGGCACCCTCTGGAAGCCCGACAGAATTTATTTGGATTTTCGAAATCATGGAACAAAACCTCACCCTCCCAGGCCCGGCGCAATCCAGTACGCTGAGCCGTATTCACGAGGCCTCAGCCAAATTTCAACGCTACAAGATTCTGCTGCGCCGCCGCTGGTGGTTCCTGCTGCTGACTGCCAGCATTGGGGTTTGTGTGCAGGCTCTGCGCATCACCGGACGCCCGCAGGAGTTTCGCTCCCTGGCCAAACTGGTGGCCGGCGGGCAGATGGTGTTCAACGACAGTGTGACTTGGCGTGAGCAGCAGCAGGACTTCTACGGCACCATCATTGAAACGGTGGAGAGCGCTGAGATGAAGCGCCGTGCCCTGGAGCGTGTGAGAGCGCTGAACCCTGACGTGAAGGATTCGGACGTGGAAATCCGGGTGGCGCAGACCAAGGGCTCGGCCATTTTCAACATCCTGGCGACCGGTTCCGAACCCAAATACACGCGAATCTTTCTGGACGCCCTGCTGGACGAGTTCATCGCATTTCGGCAGAGCATTCGTGAGCAGGCGCAGGGCAAGGTCCTCCAGCAGTTTCTTCAGGAGGTGGTGACGAAGCAGAAAGTCATGGAGGACAGTCTGGAGCGTCTGACCAAGTTCAAGGCGGCCAATAACATCCTCACGATCACCAACGGCAACAACATGGCCGCGCAGTTTCTAGGGAATCTGGAATCTCAGCGGGAATCCCAGCGCACGACTCTTGAAGACCTGCGGCTGGCCATCGCCAATGTGAATGCTGCAATGGAGGCGCGCGAGCGCATGCTGAGTGCGGCCGGAGCTGGCGCAGGGGCTGCCGCAGGTGCCGCCGAGAAAACGCAGCCGGCTGGCAGCGTCAAAACCGCAGAAACCTCGCCCGGACGCAATGGCATGACCATGGCGGAGCAGGATTATCTCCGCACCAAGTCGAGAATTACCGAACTGAAGACCAAGCTGGATTCACTTCTCATCCAGTTCAAGCAGCAGCACCCGATGGTGCAGGAGGTGACGGAAGAGCTGGCGGAGCAGAAGGCGCTGCTTACCTCGTATGCAGAGCAGATCCAGCAGGAGATGCATACGCAGATGGCGGACATCCAACGGCGTGTGCAGGTTCTGGATGCCCAGATCATTGAAAAGCAGAAGGAGGCCCTCGATCTCGGCGGCAAGATCGCCGAGCATGACAAGCTGGAGAAGGCGGCCGAGACGGCCAAACTGGCCTACGAAAAACTGTTTGAAAAAGTCGAGCAGATCCAGAGCGTCTTCAACTCCCAGGCTGACTACGTGGCCATTCAGGAGCGCGCCATCGCCGCCTATGAAAATGTGGAGGACTGGGTGATGCCCATCGTGATCGGCCTGATTGCTGGCATTGGTGCCGGCATCGTGGTCCTGCTGTTGTTTGATCGTCTGGATGACCGCATGAACTCCTTCAGTGAGTTCCAGGCCTTGTTCCCGGCGGAAGCGGTGCTGGGCCAGGTGCCTGAGCAGAGAAACCGTGGTGATGTGGCGCTGCTGCGTCCGAATGACGACCGCCATCTGTATGCCGAGGCGTTCCGCAATGTGCGTTCCTCCATTCTGTTTAAAAACTGGCAGGGCAAGCCGCCGAAGACCATCCTGATCACCAGCGCGGTGCCCAACGAAGGCAAGACCACGGTCACTTCCAACTTGGCCGTCACCATGGCGCTGGCTGGAGCACGGGTGCTGCTGGCGGACTGCGACTTGCGCCGTGGCGGTGTGAGCGAACTCTTCAAGCTGCCCTCCTCTCCGGGCCTGAGCGAAGCCCTGCGTGGCAAGCTGCACTGGCGTGATGCCGTGCAGGAAACCAGCACGCGGAATCTGGACCTGCTGGCGCGCGGCGATGTGTTTGACCAAACCTCGGAAATGTTGCTGTCCAAAACTGCCGAAGAGATGCTGCGTGAGATGAGTGAAGAGTACGATTACGTCATCTTCGACAGTGCTCCGGTGCTGGTGGCGGATGACACGGCCAGCTTTGCGCCGAAACTTGATTCGGTGCTCTTTGTGGTGCGCATGTCCTCGACCATGGCCCGTCTCTCCGGCAAGGCGCTGGATCTGCTGTATGAGCGCCAGGTGAACATCGGCGGGGTGATCCTGAACCGTTCCAGTTCGAACCTGAAGGAGTACACGTACTACAACTACGCCAGCTACTACTACGCCCCTTCCAAGAACAGCGGCACCCAGACTGCCGAAGCAGCGGCGGCGAAATCCTGATTTAAATCAACGCGTGCGATGTGTTGTCTTCCTGCGCAAGCAGGTCGGTTGACAGTTGTAGAAGTGTTGCTGCCGCTGGTGAAAGAGCGCTGCCTTTCTGCCAGACGGCGGCGATCTGGCGCTGCATTTTGGGCTCGCGGATGGCTACGGTGAGGATGGTCGCAGGCAGGTTCCCGGCGGCGAGCCGGGGGACGATGGCGAGACCTAGGCCGGCGGCGACGAGGGCGCGCACAGTTCCCAACTCACCGCTCTCGCAGACGATGCGTGGCTCAAAGCCAGCTTCGCGGCATGACTCCAGGGCGGTGTCGCGGGCGCGGCCTTTGTAGAAGATGAAGGGCTCGGCGGACAACTGCCGCAGCAGCACGCTTTTCTGCCGGGACAGAGCATGTGATTTGCTAACGAGGAGGACGAAGGGCTCGGTGATGAGAGTCTGCGACTTGAACGCCGTCTTGCTGGCGGGGAGCTGGAGAAAGCCGATGTCGGCGAGGCCGGATTCCACGCAGTCGGCCACGCGCTCGGAGCTGTCTTCAATCAATCGCAATTCCACCTCGCCATGCTGCTTGCTGAAACGCTGAATCACTTCCGGCAGCAGGCAGGCGCTCACGCTGGGGATGGCGGCGACGGTGAGCCTGCCGCCGCGTAGTTGCGCCACGTCCGAGACGACGGCTTTGGCGGCTTCAGCTTGGGCGAGGAGTCCTTCGGCACGTGGCAGGAAGGCTTTCCCGGCGGCGGTGAGCTGGATTTCTTTGCGGCCACGATTGAACAGGGGCGTGCCAAGCTCTGCTTCGAGGTTTTTCATCTGCTGGCTCAGCGCTGGCTGTGCCATGCGCAGACGACCGGCAGCGCGGGTGAAACTGCGCTGGCGGGCGATTTCGATGAAGTAGCCGAGTTGGTAGAGTTCCATGAACTGCCATTGATATTTCCGATCCAGAGTATCGTAAAATCATCTTTTTCTTATGGGCAGGTGCTGCCATGATCTTTCCTATGCGCCGACTTTGTGTCCATACCATCACCACCAAACCGCTGAGTCTGGAAGAATGTCTGGTGGAGTTTCCGCAGCGTGGCGTCAGCGGCATCACGATCTGGCGGCAGGCGCTGGAGGGGCGTGATCTGGGGGCGGTGGCGCGGCAGACGCGGGAGGCGGGGCTGGAGGTGGTGAGCCTGTGCCGTGGTGGATTTTTTCCGGCGACGACGGCAGCAGGACGGCAGACGGCCATCGATGATAATTTGAAGGCTATCGAGCAGGCGCACGCCATTGGCGCTCCGCTCATCGTTTTGGTCTGCGGTGCTGTGCCTGGGCAGTCGCTGGTGGAGTCACGCAAGCAGATCGCCGATGGCATCGCGGCAGTGCTGCCTGCGGCGGAGCAGACGGGGGTGAAGCTGGCCATTGAGCCGCTGCACCCGATGTATGCGGATGACCGCAGCGCGGTGAACACGATGCGGCAGGCGCATGAGATTTGCGATGCGCTGGGCTCGCCGAAGGCGGTCGGCATCGCGGTGGATGTGTACCATGTGTGGTGGGATCCTGAATTGAAGGCGCAGATTGATCTCGCCGGTCAAACAGGTCGGCTGCATGCATTTCACATCTGTGATTGGCGGACGCCCACCATCGATCTCTTGAATGACCGTGGTCTCATGGGAGAAGGCTGCATCAATATTCGAGAAATCAGCGGCTGGGTGGATGCTGCGGGCTTCACGGGTTTTCGCGAGGTGGAGATTTTCTCGAACCGCCTGTGGGCCATGGACCAGCAGGTGTTCTTGGAAAAAATCAGCGAGAGCTATGCAGCGCTTTACCCAGAGGACGTGAGCAAATAGCAGACTTTAAACCTTAAACTTGGAACTCAGCACAAATGGAAACACGTAGAATCGGCATCATCATGAACGGCGTCACGGGACGCATGGGGACGAACCAGCACCTGATCCGCTCGATCAAGGCCATCCGCGATCAAGGCGGGCTGAAGGTGAGCGACGATCTCACGCTGATGCCGGACCCGATTCTCACGGGGCGGAATCATGAGAAGCTGAAGGCGCTGGCGGCGCGCACGGGGGTGACTCGGTTCACCACGGATATTGATGCGGCGCTGGCGAACAAGGATGACGAGATCTTCTTTGATGCTTCGGGCACCTTGCAGCGTGCGGGTTTTGTGGAGAAGGCGGTGCAGGCGGGCAAGGCGATCTACTGCGAGAAACCGACGGCGGTGGAAACGAGCGAGGCGTTACGTCTGGCCAAGCTCTGCGAAGACGCGGGTGTGAAAAACGGCGTGGTGCAGGACAAGCTGTGGCTCAGCGGCATCCGCAAGTTCCGCACCTTGCGGGATCAGGGTTACTTTGGCCGCATCCTTAGCGTGCGGGGTGAGTTTGGTTACTGGGTCTTTACCGGTGAGGAAGGGGATCAGCCTGCGCAGCGGCCCTCGTGGAATTACCGCAAGGAGGACGGTGGCGGCATCATCGTCGATATGCTCTGCCACTGGCGCTACGTGGTGGACAATCTGTTTGGCAAGGTGAAGGCCGTGAGCTGCATGGGGGCGACGCATCTGCCGAAGCGCATCGACGAGCGCGGCAAGCCGTATGCCTGCACCAGCGATGACGCGTGCTACGCCACGTTTGAGTGTGAAGGCGGCGTGATCTGCCAGTTCAACAGCTCCTGGACGGTGCGTGTGCGGCGCGATGATCTGCTGACTATGCAGGTGGATGGCACGCACGGCAGCGCTGTGGTGGGACTGCGCAAGTGCTGGGTGCAGAGCATCGGCACTACGCCGAGGCCGACGTGGAACCCGGACATCGACCAGCCGATTGATTTCTTCGGCGGCTGGCAGGAGGTGCCGGACACGACGACTTATGACAACGCGTTCAAGATCCAGTGGGAAGAGTTTCTCAAACACATGGTGCTGGACACGCCGTTCCCATGGACGCTGCGCGAAGGTGCCAAAGGTGTGCAACTCGCGGAGCTGGGGCTGCAAAGCTGGGAGCAGCGCAAGTGGCTGCCGGTGGGCGAGCTTTGAGTGCAGCTATAACGTGGCAGGCGTGGTAGCACGCCTGGCGACAGGCGTTTGAGCGCTCTTGAAGTGGAACGGCTGAGCTGCCCAAGAGCGCGAGCGGCCAAGAATAATTGCGGCGGGAGGCGCTGCGGCGTTGCGTTACTCCGGTGCGTGGGTGAAAGTGCAGGCACCGAATGTTGCGCGCCGTAGGTCGTTACTCACTCTCCATTGTTCATGAACTGGGCGACTTTGCTCTTTTTACAGGGCAGGCTTTTCGTTCTGCTGTGGGAGCGCGGCGGCTGGGCAGGCGGATTGTGCGCTCCGGGTTTGAGCAGGGCGTGCGCTGCCTGCCGGTGATTTTGATCGTAGGCATGTTCACAGGACTGGTGATCGGCCTGCAGGGGTACTATGTGTTGAACCGCTTCGGCTCCGAGAGCCTGTTGGGCACGCTGGTGGCGCTGAGCTTGATCCGTGAGCTGGGGCCGGTGCTGGCGGCGCTGATGCTGGTGGGGCAGGCGGGGTCCGCCCTGGCGGCGGAGCTGGGCATTCAGCGCAACACGGAGCAGATCGCCGCGCTGGAGACGATGGGCGTGAGCAGCCATGCGTATCTGGTGACACCGCGCCTGCTGGCGGCGCTGGTGGTGTATCCGATGCAGACGGCCTTGTTTGTGACCGTGGGATTGTGGGGCGGGAGCCTCTCGGGATCGCTGCTGCTGGGGCTGGAGCCGGGCGTGTACTGGTCCGCTGTGGAGCGCGCGGTGCAGTCGCAGGATGTGCGGGAGTGCTTCATCAAGGCGGCTACCTTTGGCCTGCTGACGATTTCCTTGTGCGCTTATCATGGATTCAACGCGCACCGCTGCAGCACGGCCACCGGAGCGCGTGCGGTCAGTGCCTCGACGACGCGCGCGGTGGTGCAGTCGAGCATCATCGTGCTGGCGGCGGATTACGTCATCACCTCCTTCCTCGTCTGATCATGGGTGCTGATTCTAACCAACTGCTGCTGCGCATTGAGGGCCTGCACAAGAGCTTCGATGGGAACATCGTGCTGGATGGTGCGAGCCTGAATGTGCCGCGCGGGAGCCTGGTGACTGTGCTAGGACGCAGCGGCGCTGGCAAGTCGGTGCTGCTGAAATGCCTGGCGGATGTCATTCGCCCGGATGCCGGGAGCATCTTTTTTGACGGCAAGCCGCTCGGTCTGGGAGATGCCGCTGCACGGGCGGGTTTCCGCCGTCGCTGCAGTTTTCTATTTCAAAGCAACGCGCTGTTTGACTCGCTGACGGCGCTGGAAAATGTGGCGCTGCCGCTGGAGCAGACGACGGATCTGCCTGACAAGGAAATCCGCGAACGCAGTCTGGAGGCGCTGCGGCAGATCGAGCTGGAGGCGCACCAGGACCGCTATCCCAGCCAGCTTTCCGGCGGGATGCAGAAGCGCCTGGCGCTGGCACGGGCCATCGTGACGCGGCCGGAGCTGGTGCTGTTTGACGAGCCCACCGCCGGTCTGGACCCGCTGCGGCGCAATGCGGTGTTTGCCATGATCGCGAAATACCAGCGGCAGTTTGGCTTCACGGCGCTGGTGGTGACGCATGACCTGACGGAGGCGCTGATCGCGAGCGACCGTGTGGCGCTGCTTGACAAAGGGCGGATGTGCTTTGAAGGCACGCCGGCCGAATTTTCCGCCTCTACCGCCACGGTGGTGGGGGATTTTCGCGACAGCGCGGAAGCACTTGGCCGTACACTTGCTGCCATACGGCGTGGCGAAGCTCTCGAAACTGAAGACTCATGAAACAATCCAAGCTGGAACTTTACGTTGGACTCTTTGTTGTCCTGGGGATCGCCGCCGTGGTGTACCTGACGCTGAAACTCGGTGCGGGAGCGATGGTCGGAGGGGACACCTATGAGATGGAGGCGCGCTTTACCAATGCCGGAGGGCTCAATGCGGGTAGCAGCGTGCTGGTGGCAGGCGTGCCAGTCGGGCGGGTGGAAAGCATCCGCGTGGATGACACGGACTATTGTGCGATGGTGACGCTGCGAGTGCAGGCGGGGCTGAAGCTGCCGACCGATACGATGGCATCGATCAAAACCACCGGACTTATCGGAGATAAGTATGTGGCACTTGCGCCGGGGGCGGATGAAACTTATCTTGGGGCCGGTTCCCGCATCACGATGACCGAGTCCTCGGTCGATCTTGAGTCGTTGATTGGCAAGATGGCTTTTGGCAGTGTTGAAAAAGGTAAAGACGATCCTCCCCCCGCCCCATGACCCTACGTTTTCTGCTCCCGCTCCTGCTTCTGGCCGCCACACCGCTGGCCGTATGCGCGCAACTGGCCGAGGCCCAGGCGCGGCTACAGTCCGCCGTGACGGAGGTGCTGACCGTGGCCGACCGCACGGGAAACCGCAGCGCCATGCCGGAGAGCCTGCGCCCGGTGCTGCACAAGCACGTGAGTTTTGAGACGATGACCAAACGTGCCGTGGGGCCTGGCTGGAGGCAGTTCACGCCCGCGCAGCAGCAGCAGGCCACGCAGCTGTTTGCGACGCTGATCATCCGCAGCTATAGCAGCAAATTCACACCCGGGGAGCATCCGGCCATCACCTACAAGCAGGCGGTGGAGCCGGCGGCAGGCCGGGTGGATGTGCCGACCAGCATGGTTTACAAGGGCAGCCACTACACCGTGATCTACCGCATGGAGCAAGTGCAGGGCTGGCGCATCACCGATGTGGTGATCGAGGGCGTGAGCCTGATTGCCAACTACCGCAGCCAATTGGATGCGCAGTTTAAAAAAGGTGGCGCAGATGCCGTTATCAGCTCACTTAATCAATCTGTCTCCCGTCCCCAATGAAATACCACGCATTCACACTCCGTCTATTGTTGCTGGCAGCCACGCCACTGCTGACCGATTGCAGCACTCAAGCAGGCAAGACCGCTGCGAAACCCTCTGCGGAGGCTGCGTCCGTGGCCGCAACCACGAAGGGCAAGGTGGCTGGTAAAGCCTTGACGGCCAAAGATGAAGAAGTGGATGAATACGCCACGGCACCGGACATCTCCGACCCGCTGGAGCGACTGAACCGCGGCACCTTCTGGGTGAACAACCAGCTCTACACTTTTATCCTCCGTCCGATTTCGAAGGGCTATGAGCTGATCCTGCCAAGGCCGGTGCGCAAGGGGATCGACAACGCGTTTGAGAACGTGAAGTATCCCATCCGGGTGGTGAACTGCACGCTGCAGGGCAAGTTCAAGCGTGCCGGGAAAGAGACTGGAAAATTCGTCGTGAACACCATTGGAGGTGTCGGCGGCATCTTCCGGCCTGCGGAGAGTATTCCTGCGCTGGCCAATTTACCAGAAGAGGACACCGCGCAGACCTTTGGCAAGTGGGGTATCCCGAACGGACCGTACCTAGTGCTGCCACTGCTGGGACCGAGCAGCGTGCGCGACACCGTCGGCCTGGCGGGGGACTATGCGCTTAATCCGGTCAACTGGCCTTATTTGTGGTGGTACGGCAGCCGGTCAAAGCATGACTGGGTCATCGTGCCGCCGCTGTCCAACACGCTGCGTTCCACGCCAACGCAGCTGGACAAGTATGACACGATCACGAAGGACGCAGTGGATCCGTATCTTTCCGCCCGCAGCGCCTATAGCCAGAATCGTGCTGAAGTGATCAAGAAGTGAGGGACGGAGGCGGAGAGGGATCAGCTTGTCCCTCTCGGGTCTTGAATGGCGAATGACGCAGCAAGTCCCAATACGGGAGTGAGCAACCGCGTGGGGATGAGTCCCACTGGGGGGGCATTGAGTGGTCGTACACAGAACTGAGCGAACCACTCTAGCATTTTCTGACACTGATTTCCGGAAAGCGAGCGTGGAGCCGCTTGGCGGCGGCTTGAGGACAAGCCTCCCTACCTCGCGACGGGCATGCGAGCGGCCAGCGCGAGGTAGGGGGCAGTCCCCAGCCCGCAGACGCCAGAGTCCATGAACCTCTTGGAAAGGATCGGCGTGGTGATCTGCCAAAGAGAGATCAGTTTTGGAGATTGCTATAGATTCAATCCTGCCGCCTCTGCACCTTGGCCCCTCTGCGGCAAACCGAACTTCCTCTGGCTCACCAGACCAGAAATGAGTTTCGTGAATCGCTGTATCCTGAGCGATATTCAGCCGCCAAATTTCATCGAGACCGCTGCAAACATGGTCGTGTCATTCTGTCAAATGCTCCAGCAGCAGCGTGGCCGTACTATCGTGCAGGAAGTGCGCGGGGGATGTTTTCGAGCCCGGGGGAGCCGAACTGCATGGCTTCGTCATAGACTTGGCTGCGGCCGCTTTCGATGTTGTTGGGAGTGTCGAGCGGGTCGTCGGAGCGCACGATGCGGGGCTGGATGAAGATGAGCAGCTCTTCGCGGGTGGTTTGATTCTGCGTGGTGCCGAAGAGATTTCCCAAAATGGGAATGCGGCGGAGGCCGATGACACCGTTTTTACCTTTGGTGACTTTCTCTGTGATCAGTCCGCCGAGAACGACGGTGGCACCGTTTTTCACCGCCACTTCCGTGAGCAGCTCCTGCGTGCCGATGGTGGGCACGGTGTTGCCGCCGATGGTCTGGGAGCCGACAATGTTGTCATTGATCTGGGCGATGCGCAGGGTGACTTCATCGTCGGAGTTGATCAGGGGAATGACTTCCAGTTTGAGAACGACATCACGATAGGTCACGCTGACGCTGGTGTTGGCCACGCCGGCGGAAAAACCGCCATTGGTGAGAATGTTGGCCGGAACGGCGATGCGCTGGCCGGAGGAGATGACGGATTTGGCGGCGTTCTTGGCGTAGATGCTCGGCGTGGCGAGCACCTTGAAGTTGTTGTTGCTGTCGATGACCTTGATGTAGTTGCTCAATGAGCCGATCTGGCCGTAGAAGTTAAGCTGGCCAAATTTGGCGGGGAACTGGATGATGTTGGCCGCTGCAGTCGTTACGGAGGAACCGCTGGTCGTGGTGGATGAGCTGAGGGCACCGTTGCGGTTGACACTGAAATCCGAGAGCAGCTGGAGGAAATCGACGCCGTAATTGAAATTCTTGCCCAGGCTCAACTGGCCGATGATGGCGGAAATGTAGATCTGCTGGGGGCGGATATCCATCTCCACCAGCAGCTGGTCAATGCGCTCGATGTGCTCGGGTGAACCGGAAACGATGAGGCTGTTGGACTGAGGATCGCCGATGAGCAGGGTCTTGCCGACGACCATGGATTCAGGCGCGCCCACGTCCTCCGGGTTGTCGAGCAGGCTGCGGTTGGCATTGGAGCTGCCTTGCGAGCCCGAGGAGCTGCCAAAACTGCCGCCCAGGCCGGTGTTGGACCCGTAGGCGGAGCTATTGCTGCTGCCGAAGCTGTTAGAGCCGCCGCGGTTGCTGGCGTCTGTTGAGGGGGAATTGGAGGTGGCTCCGGCTTTGCGGCGTGTGCCACCGCCGCCGCCAGGAGAACCCCCTATGGCACCGTCGTTGTTGCCTTGGATGTCGGTGTCTTTGGCCAGTGCATTGTAGGCCACGGAGAGGAAGTCAAGCACGTCGAGGTACTTCAGGCGGCGCTTGAGGAAATTGGAGCCGTCGCTCTGCTTGTCGAGTTTTTCGACGAGTCCCTTGATGTAGGTGATGTCCACCGGGCGGCCGATGACGAGGAGTTCATTGGTGCGGCGGTAGGCGAAGACCTTGACGCGAGAGGCGGCGGGATTGGTCGCTGCGGTGCTGGCGTTTCCAGCGGGATTGACAGGCACGGCGGGAACTCCGGGACGGGCGGCGGCATTGGGCACGGCGGCGGCAGGAGCTGTCGTGGAGCTTTTGGCCTTTTCTTCCTGTTCGAAGATTTCATTGATGATCTCGGCCACCAGTTCCACATCGGAGCGCTCCAGCTTGATCATTTCATTGGAGGTCTCCGTGGGCGGGACATCGATGATCTGGGCGATCTCGCAGATGCTGCGAATGGTGGTGCTGTTTTCTGTGATGATGAGGGCGGTGTCGTTGGAGACGCCGGTCATGGCACCGTAGCCGTGTAGCTTGATGACTTGCTGGAAGGCCTTGGAGGCTTCGTCCGCCGAGACGAACTGTAGAGGCAGCACGTAGTGGCAGATCTCCTCATTCTGCGGCAGGTCGCGGAGTGAATTGTACACTTTCAAGCCATCGGCGGTGGGGCTTTTGCCACCTGCCTGGTTGATGAGCTTCGCGGTGGTCGCATCGACATTGATGATGGCATAGCCATTGAGCAGGAGGGTGGCTTCAATGAAGGAGATGGCATCCCGCTTGGTGAGCATCTGCGGGGAGATGATGCGGAGCATTTCACCCTGGAGGGCGGAGTCGAGGATGAGTTTTTTACCCGTGAGCTGGGTGTAAAAGGGGATGATGGCCTGGATGGGGGCGCTGGGGAAATTGACCTTGATGGAGGCACCTTCACCCACAGGCACGTAGGCACCGGCTGCTGGCAGCGGGGCGGGGGCCTGAGCCTTCGAGACCTGGCGCATGCCGAGAATCAAAAGCGCCAACAACACGGCGAAGCGCAGACGTGTTGGCAATTGGGATGGGAAATGCGACATATTATTGAAATTACACTCAGTATATTGAATTTAGGCTTAGCGGCAAGGAATTTAGTTAATATCTATTAAAATTCATCCCCCTGCGGCAGGGCTGATTGCCGCCTTGCAAGCGTCCGCTCGGCAATGGATGATCGGGCTCCATGATCTCCATTCAGGGCCTTACCAAGCGTTTCGGTGCTCAAACTGCCGTCGATCATCTGACATGGGAGGTGCCGCCGGGCATGATCGTGGGGCTGCTGGGGCCGAACGGGGCGGGGAAGACCACCACGCTGAAAATGGTGACGGGCATGCTGCAACCCGACGAAGGCACGGCGCTGATCTGTGGGGTGAACGTGGCCACGCATCCCGTAGAGGCCAAGCGGCTGCTCGGTTTTGTGCCGGACTCGGGCGCGGTGTATGAATCGCTGACCGGGCTGGAGTTTCTGCTGATGATCGGGGCGCTGTACGGCATTCCTGAGGATGAGGCGCGGCCGCGCATTCGGCAGTTTTTGGATTTCTTTGAGCTGGATGAGCAGACGCTGACGACCAAGCTGCTGGGGGCGTACTCCAAGGGCATGCGGCGCAAGGTCGTCATCACCGCCGCGCTGCTGCACAATCCCAAGGTGGTGCTGCTGGATGAACCGCTCGATGGGCTGGATGCGAATGCGGCTGTGGGATTCAAGGCCCTGCTGGAGACGCTGGCGCGCGAAGGCAAGACGATCGTGTACAGCTCGCATGTGCTGGATGTGGTGGAGCGTGTGTGCGATCGCGTAGCTATCATGGCGCAGGGCCGTCTGCTGGTGGAGGGCTCGCCGCAAGAACTGCAGCAGCAGCACGGGGCGGACACGCTGGAGCAGCTTTTCACGCAGCTCACGGGCCTGAGTGGTCTGGAGGCGCGTGCCGAGACCTTTGCCAAAAGCATGCTGTCATGAGCACTGCCGCCACTCCGTCGCCAGCCAGCGTTCTGCGCAAGCTGTTTTGGACGCTGCTGTTTCGTGGGCGTGCGGCGCAGCAGGCGGGCGCGCAAAAAACGCGGCGGCAGAGGAGCCTGGGGCTGACGCTTTTCATTTACGCCCTGGTGGGTCTCATGCCCGCGCTGTTCTCGCAGTACTCGGACGTGTTTGTCTTTGCCTGTACGCTGCATGGTTTCACGCTGATGTTTGCCTCGCTCTCGCTGGCCTCCAGCGCGGGCACGATGCTGTTCATGAAAGAGGAGGCGGAGATCCTGCTGCACCGGCCCGTGACACCGCAGCAGATGCTGCGTGCGAAGTGTGCGGTGCTGGCGGGCTTTGCCTTCATCCTGGCGCTGGCGCTGAATCTGGCCGGACTCGTTGCGGGTCTGTGGTGCAAAGGTGGGACGTGGCGCTTCATCCCCGCGCATCTGTTTTCCACCGCGCTGCTCATGCTGTTTTCGGCGGCGAGCATCGTGCTGGTTTACAACGCCTGCCTCAAATGGTTTGGCCGCGAGCGTCTGGACAATCTGCTGTCCACGCTGCAGTCGCTGCTCACCGTGGTGATGGTTTTGGGCGGGCAGATCATGCCGCGCCTGCTGCACCTGGAGGCGTTCAAAAACTTTGACCACATTGATGGCTGGATGCTGGCGCTGCCGCCGGTCTGGTTTGGCGCGCTGGATGCGCTGATCAGCGGCACCACGTTCAATGCTTCCATGCTGTGGCTGCCGGCGGCACTCGCACTGGTGGTCACGGCGGTGACGAGCTGGCTGGCGCTGGAAAAACTGGGCGCTGCCTATGGCCAGGGGCTGATGAATTTGAACGAGTCTGCCGGCACTGCCAAGGACCGCACCAAGCCACGCGGTGTGTGGCTGGCGACCATCGTCAAACTGCCGCCGCTGCGCTGGTGGCTGCGTGATCCGGTTGAGCGGGAGTCGTTCAAGCTCACCACGGCGTATCTGCTGCGGGATCGGGAGATCAAGCTGCGGCTCTACCCCGGCATCGCGCCCATGCTCATCATGCCGCTGGTGATGCTTTTCTCCGGTGGCAAGGGCGGCGCTGATGGTGCGGCGCTGATGCAGGGCTTTGCCACATGCTTTCTCGGCATGGTGTCCTTGCAGGCCCTGATGTTTCTGGGCTGCTCGGAGCACTGGCGTGCGGCGGCCTCTTTTTATGTGGCACCGCTGCGGCACTGGACGCCGCTGTTTCATGGCGCGCGCAAAGCGGTGCTCTGCTGGCTGAGCTTTCCGGTGTTGCTCCTGCAGACGGCGCTGCTGTGCGGGATGCAGCGTTCGTGGACACCGCTGGCGCTCAGCCTGCCTGCGGTGTTGTTTCTGCCCACGTTTTCTCTCGTGACGGGGCTGATGGGCCAGTGGCTGCCCCTTTCCAAACCGCCCGAGGATGTGAAGAACACGGCATCCGGCTGCCTGATGATGGGAGCCTCCATGGGCGCTGCGGGCATCATTGGCGGGCTTTCCAGCTGGATGTGGCAGCTCGGGCATTTCGGGATGTTTCTCGCGCTGGAAGCGCTGGTGATGCTGGGGGCGACGGTGCTGATGAAGTATCTCATGCGCGACACGCCGTGGGTGGCGCAGCCGGAGTGAAGAAGGATTGTCAGGAGGGTGCGAAGGCGTTACTAGTTTTCTATGAACGAAGAAATCACCTTCACTGTGGAACCCTGCCTCGAGACCGGCGGCTACATTGCTCGCTGGGATGATCCGCTCGGACGTGGTGGCATCACGACCCAAGGGGATTCGCTCAACGAACTGCAGGAAATGGTGGCCGATGCAGTGCAAGGTTTTTTCGAGCCGGAGGAAAAACCGCAGCAGGTGCGTCTGCACTTTGTGAAAGACCCGGTGCTGCAGATGGCATGAAAACTCTGCGTGATGTCAACGGCCCAGAGGCTGTCAGGGCATTGAGACGACTGGGGTTGGAGAGCATTCGTCAGACTGGCTCGCATTTCATCATGAGACGAGGCGCGAAGACCGTCGTCGTGCCGCAGCACAAACCCATCAAGCCTGGCTCTTTGCGTGGCGTGCTGGATCAGGCGGGTGTCACACTCGACGAATTCACGAAAGAGCTTTGAGCTTTTTGTTTTCCTGAACCGTTTTACAGCTATTCAAGTTCATTGCATGTTTCATGCGCTACATTCTCCTTGTCACTTTTCTTTTTTATTGATGCTGAAACCACCGCAAAAAACACTTCTGATGACGATGAAATCCAGGAGTTATGAGAGCTAAAATTTCAACACCTGCACCTGAGAAGCCTCAACGCATCGAACTTGCGCCCAAGAAGCAGAGAGAGCGAGCTAAGGAGCTCAGAGAGCTTATTGAAAAATATGAAAAGGCATACCGTGCTAACGCCCCATTAGTATCAGATCTAGAATTCGACAGGAACTATGCCGAACTCGTCGAACTCGAAAAGCAAGATCCCAACCTATTATCTCCAACTCATTTTGTTGGAGCTGAAGAGGTGAATAAAGACAGCACTATCGTTCACAAGGTGCCAATGCTCAGCCTGGATAACACATATTCAGAAAGTGAGGTAGTCTCCTTTTATCAACGTTTGCAGCGATCACTCAACAGGGAAAAAATTGACTGCATCATTGAACCCAAGGTGGATGGTATTGCAGTGTCTGTTCACTTCGAGAAAGGGGTCTATACAAGGGCCGCAACAAGAGGCAATGGCTACGCTGGAGAGGACATTACAGAAAATGTGCGATTGATAGCTTCCTTGGAAAAACAATTGCCTGCTTCATTTTTTCAGAATTTTGAAGTGAGAGGTGAAGTTTACATGAGCAAGGCTGCGTTCAAAACACTAAATGAAGAACGCGAGCAAGCTGGAGAATCACTTTTTGCCAATCCCCGAAATACCGCAGCAGGCAGCTTGAAATTGCTCGACTCGAAGATTGCCGGCAAGCGTTCGCTCGACGTTATCTTTTATGGCTTGGTGGGAGCCAGCGATGTGCATTCGCAAACGGACGTGCATGCCCTTCTCGATGCCGCCGGACTGCGCAAAGCCGATCTCGTCTGGCATGCCGACAGCGCGGAAGGTTTGCTCCAGGCGATCCGTGAGCTCGATGAAAAACGCAAAGCACTGCCCTACGAAACCGACGGAGCAGTGATCAAAGTAAACAGCTTCGCCGATCAGCGCGAACTCGGTGTCACCAGCAAGGCCCCGCGCTGGGCCATCGCCTACAAATACCAGCCCGAGCAGGCCGAAACCAAAATCATCGCCATCGACATCCAGGTGGGCCGCACCGGCGCTCTCACACCCGTGGCACGCCTTGAGCCCGTCCTCGTCAGCGGCAGCACCGTCAGCAACGCCACCCTGCACAATTACGAGGAGATCGAGCGCAAGGACATCCGCGTCGGCGACACCGTCATCATTGAAAAAGCCGGCGAGATCATACCCGCCGTCGTCTCCGTGAAAAAGGAGCTGCGCAGTGGCAATGAAACCACCGTACCCGTGCCCACGCACTGCCCCATCTGCGGCACCGCCGTACATCGCGATGAAGAGATGGTGGTCATCCGCTGCCCCAATCCGCACTGCCCCGAAGTCGTCAAACGCCGCATCGAACACTTCGTCAGTCGTGGTGCCATGGACATCAGCGGCCTCGGCGAAGCCGTCATCGCGCAGTTGGTGGACTTTAAAAAAGCGGATGGTTCGAGGCTGGTTGCAGATGTTGCCGATCTTTACGACCTCAACGAACTCTCGCTCGCCCGCCTCGATCGCGTGGGCACGAAGAGCATCGACAACTACCTTAAAGCCATCGTCTCCAGCAAGCAGCAGGACCCTTGGCGGCTGGTCTTCGGCCTAGGCATTCTGCACGTCGGTGCTGGTGGGGCGCGCAAGCTCATCGAGCACTTCAGCAGCATTGATGCGGTCGCGAATGCGAGCGTGGAAGATCTCACGCAGTGCCCCGACATAGGCGCCATCGTGGCACCGAGCATTCATGCGTGGTTCCGTGAGGAGCACAACGTGGCCCTGCTGAACCGACTGCGTGGTGCGGGGCTCAATTTCACCCAGAAGACCGTCACGGCGGCGTCGGACAAACTCAACGGCACCACCTGGGTCATCACCGGCACGTTGAGCGAAGACCGCGAAACGATTGCGGATACGATCCGTGCCCATGGCGGGAAGGTGAGCGGCAGCGTGAGCGGGAAGACGACGTATTTGCTCGCTGGAGAAGATGCGGGGAGCAAGCTCGACAAGGCCACAAAGCTGGGGGTGAAGATTGTGAGCGAAGGGGAGTTTCGGGCGATGATTTGAACAGGAGTGGGATCATCTTGATCCCTCCACTCTTCGCCTCGCGATGACACGGCTGCCAACGGCGATGGCGAGGGAGACGATGAGCAGCCCTGCTGCAATGGCGAAGGTGAACCGCATTCCGGCGGCAATGTGTGCTGTGGGAGCGTGTGTGATGTGGGTTGTTCCTGCGGCAAAAGCGAACAAAGCGCCCATGACTGAGGCACCGGTGATGAGTCCGAGATTGCGCGACAGATTGAGCATGCCGGAGATGACGCCCCGGTGTTCTGGAGGGATCGTGGTCATGACTGCGGTGTTGTTGGCGGTTTGGAACAACGCGTAGCTGGAGGTGATGACGACGATTCCACTGATGTATCCGCCGATGCCGGCCGTCATCGGCAGCATGGATTGAATGAAACAGCCACCTGCCATGCCGATGAGCCCAACGAGGGTCATGCGCCGGGTGCCCAGCCTGTCCGCGATGCGACCTGCGGGCACACCGGTCAGCGCTGCCACCAGCGGTCCGACGGACATCACCAAGCCTACCTTTGCCGCATCGAGCCCGAGTGCCCGTGAGAGATAAAACGGCCCGACCACGAGCGTCGTCATCACCACCGTGGAGACGAGCGCGCTCATGACGAGGTTGGCACTCATGTTTGGATCACGGAGCAGCGGCAGTTGAATCAATGGAGAAGCTGCCCTCGTCTCAGCGAGCACGAACAGACCGGCACCGACCGCAGCCGCCAGCAGCAGCGCGATGTTGAGCGGACCCCACTGGCCACGGCCAAGTGTCATGGCGAGCGCATAAGCCGCGAGAGTGAGAGCCAGCGACAGCGTGCCTGCATAGTCCAGGCGTGGGCTTTCCTTCACGAAGCGCACGCGATCAGCTGGCAGGTGACGATGTGCGAGGAGAAAGGCCAGGAGGCCGAGCGGGACGTTGATGAAGAAAATGGCGCGCCAGTTCCATCCGGCGATCAGAACGCCGCCGAGGGATGGGCCAAGAGCGGTGCCAACTGCCGACATGGTGCCCAGCAGGCCCATGGCGCTGCCGGTCCTTTCTTTCGGCACGGTTTCACCGACAAAAGCCATGGTGAGGGCCATCATGATGGCTGCTGCGAGGCCCTGCACCGCCCGGGCAGCGATCAGGAGCGGGAGTGTGGTGGAGACACCGCATAAGATGGACGCCAGGGTGAAGAGGGAGATTCCAGCCAGCAGCAGACGCCTCCGACCGATGATATCACCGAGCCGCCCGACGCTGACGATCAGCGTGGTGATGGCGAGGAGGTAAGCAAGGACCACCCACTGGACATCTTGAAACGATGCGGTGAAGGTCCGGGCCAGGGTTGGCAGCGCGACATTGGCGATGCTGGTGCCGAGAGATGACAGCAGCACGGAAAGTGACAGGCCGACGAGTGCCCAATGTACGGGTGGCTGCTGTGCCGTCACTGCAGAGTTTTGCAGGTTTTGTGGTTCAATCAATGTCTTCATAGGTGTGTGTGTTCTGACTCCCCAACGGGAGCCGTGAGACGCATAGCCGCTGGCCTGACACGCGGAAGACGCACGGTTTGCACTGTATTCGTGCGTTTGACGCCTCATCACAGCCAAGCCATGCTGGCGGCCATCCATGTCGAATCCCGATCTCAATCTGCTCTTCACACTTGATGCGCTGCTCGCGGAAGGCAGCGTGGCGCGGGCGGCGCAACGGCTGCGGCTGAGTCCGTCGGCGATGAGCCGGGCACTTGGGCGGCTGCGTGATGCAACGGGCGATCCGCTGCTGGTCAGAGCTGGGCGAGGGTTGGTTCCCACACCCCGCGCGCTCGAACTCCGCGAGCGAGTGCAGCAGTTGGTGCAGGATGCAGCCGCAGTCTTGCGCCCCGCTGAGAAGCTGGATCTGAAGCGGCTGGTCCGCACCTTCACGCTGCGGACCAGCGAAGGATGGGCGGAGAATTTCGGACCTGGCCTCATCGCCCGCTGCGGCGCGGAAGCCCCCGGCGTGCGGCTGCGCTTTGTGCCGAAGCCCAACAAAGACAGCGGACCTCTGCGAGATGGAGCGGTTGATCTGGAGACCGGTGTTGTGGATGCGACGACGGGGCCGGAGGTGCGTACGCAGGCACTGTTTCGCGATCGTCTCGTTGGTGTCGTACGCCTTGGACACCCGCTATGTAAAGGAAGAATGACACTCGCCCGTTTTGCGGCTGGCAGACACATTCTGGTGTCGAGGGAGGGGGATGATAGAGGTCCGATTGATGAGGCCTTGATGCTGCTTGGATTGGAGCGGGAGATTACCACGATTGTCGGCGGGTTTGCGACAGCGGTGGCGCTGGCCGGGGCAGGCGATTTGATTGCGAGTGTGCCGGAACGCCACACCGCCAGCCTGCGCGCTGGAATGCATGCCTTTGCCCTGCCTGTCTCCACGCCTGAGTTCACGGTTTCGATGCTC
>NCCR01000331.1 GCA_002279765.1 Verrucomicrobia bacterium 12-59-8
CGCAGCCGTCATGGGATTTGGATTCGGTGGGGTGGGTGTCTTCGGTGCTCATAAAGTATGGACTGCATGGTTTATTTTTTGTCCGCGTCGTTGCCAGGCTTGGATCGCGGCTTGGAATTCTCGACGGTCTTGGAAACCTTGGATTGAATGCCTGGCTCTGCCCTGAGCCGTTCTGCTCCGCTGACCACGAGCTGCTCGCCTTTATGAGGGCCATGCAGGATGCGCATTCTACCATCTCGCAGCCGCTCCGTGATCACGCTGTGCCTGACGAGCACATCGGCTCGCTTAACGTTTCGGACGAAGACGAAATTACCTGTGCGGTCACGCTGAACTCCGGCGGCTTTGGGTGGATGAGGTTCGGGTGTTCATGGTGTGGTTCAGGGTTGGAAAAATTTAGGCCAGGCCTGGAGGGCGATGATTGCCGCCAGCGCTGCCAGTAAAAGGCAGGTGAGATAGGCGGCGCGGAGTCGCAGCGCCGTGGCAGCCGCGTTGAAGTGCCAAACACGGCGCATTCCCCAGGCACCCAGCGCCGCCGCAAGCACCATGGTCAAAGCCAGACCGATGCTGAAACAGGTGGCAACAGCCAGCCCGAGAACCAGCCGCCCGGATTGAAGACATGCCATGAGAATGCCCAAGGTGAGCGGACAGGGCATCATGCCTGTCACCGCGCCGAGCAGAATCATTTGAGCGGCGGAGGAGCGGTGCACTCGTTCCACCTCCTCGGTGAAGTCCTGTGTTTCCGCGTTTTCAGCGGCGGCAGCACCGCCCCAAATCGCCAGCGCTTCTGCTTTGCGGACGCTTAGCCGTGTGCGGAGGAACATCCAGAGCGCCACTCCTAAAGTGACCATGGCTGAAAGCATCTCAAAGTAAGGCTGGAGACGGCCCAGATTCCAATGGCTGCCATAGTGGGACGCCAGCACGGCGATGATCCAGATCGTCAAGGTGTGGGTCAGCGCGGCGGAGACGCCAAGCAAGGATGCCTGCCACAAGCCTCCGCGTGTGGAGACGATCATGGAGGCCAGAACGGTCTTCGAGTGAAGCGGCTCAATGCCATGAACCACGCCAGAACAGCACCAGAAACATGAGGATGAACAGCATGACGGTGAGCGCGCTCCACGCCGGGCCGGAGGGACGTTTCAGCAGCGCCGCGAATCCTGCCGACCATGCGGCCATAGCCAGCAGAGGGCTGGCTATGCGGCAGAGAATCAAGGCGATCATGTCCGACGTTTCCTCTCCATCGCGGTGAGGCTCAATGCCACCCGTCACGAGGCCAGTGACGAAGAACAGCATCGCCGCTCCCGAGAGATAGACCGCTACTTTAGCCAGCATCGGCTGTGCGGATGGAGGTTCTTCGATCATGGCGGCGGCGTGGGTCACTTGTTCCTCTGTGTGCCCTTGTCTTGCAGCAGCACGATCTGACGCACGAAATCCGGGCCAATGAGCGGGTTGTGCAGGCTGATCTGGACTCTCATGCCCGATTTCAAATGAGAGGGGAGAGATTCCACCTCATCGTGCCAGAACTTGGCCCACTCTGAATAAACAAAGCGGCGCACGGGGCCGCCATCCTGCGCGAAGGTGATCCATCATGTGGAGTGATCGACTGTCTGGATGATGCCAGTCATCGTGGTGCCCATCCAACGGTGACCAAACAACAGAACGCAAAAAGCACCTGTGCGTGATGATGCGGTGCTCTTGCAGGGCCGCTGGCAAGCTGCTTTTTTCGGCACGTATCGGGGATTGAGCGCACGTTTTAAACTCGTCAATCAGGTGTCATGAGCTCAAAAAAACGGTGCTTCATGCTTGACTCATGAGGGTCGCAAAAATTTTTGTTTTTAAGCATGTTGCCTTCCTTGGTGAAGCTAAGCTTCGTGGGTGCGGAGCGGTCGCCAAGGGTGACGCTGATGACTTGTTCGCCGGGGGCAACGACTATCATGTCGTCGTCAATGAAGCGAATTTCGACCTTCTTGTCTTTGTTCACGAAGAACTCGACGTGGGGTTCCACTTCGGTGATGAGCTTGCCACCGGTGGGGCCGGCTTTGCCTGCGTGTTCCTCGTGGTCGTGCTTGTCTTTGTCAGCCGCGTTGACCGTGAAGGCAAAGGCGAGGGCGAAGAGGCTGGTGAGTAGTTTGTTTTTCATGGGTTGGGTATATCTTTGTTTGGTTTTCGTTTTGCCGTAGCGGCGTGGCTCTGATGAGTTCGTTGCTTTGCAAATTCATTGGCTAGCAGCCTGTCGGACTTTGCCAAGATGCGAAGAGGATGTTAAAAGCAGCGCATGGCAGCCCGCTTTGTGAACATTGATCGCGACACCCCGATGCTCATGCCGCCAGACATGCGTGACTGGGTGTCATCTGGACACCTCGTCCACTTCATCCTCGACGCCGTCAGCTTGCTCGACCTGAGCACGGCGCACGTCAACCACCGAGGCAGCGGCGACGCGCAATATCCGCCCGCCACCATGCTCGCCTTGCTCATTTACAGTTATGCCACGGGCAGCTTCAGCAGCCGCCAGATTGAGCGCAGCACCTACGACAGCGTGCCCGTGCGCTACCTCTGCGCAGGCACCCACCCCGACCACGACTCCATCTGCACCTTTCGTGTCAACAACGGCGAGTTGCTCGCCAAAAACTTCCACCAAGTCCTCGAGCTGGCCGCCCGCGCCAAGCTGCTCCAAGTCGGCAACATCACCCTGGCGATGGACGGCACCAAGATCCTCGCCAACGCCAGCAAGCACAGCGCCGTGAGCCACGGGCATGCCGTCGAGCAGATGCAACTGCTGGAAGCGGAGATCGCCGCGTTGCTCGCCCGCGCCGCCGCTGCCGACAGCGCCCCTTTGCGCGACGGGCTGAGCATCCCCGCTGAGATCGAGCGCAGGCAAGACCGCTTCAAGCAGCTCCAAGCCGCCGCCGCCAGCATGCGCGAGCGAGCCGCAGAACGTCACGCCCAGGAGCAGGCCGAGTATTTAAAGAAGCTCCAAGAGCGCAGCGAGAAGGAGCGCCAAAGCGGACGCAAGCCACGCGGCAAAGCCCCCAAGCCCCCGCAGGAAGGCCCCAAAGACAGCGACCAGTTCAACTTCACCGACCCGGAGAGCCGCATCATGAAAAGCGGCAGCGGGCAGCACTTCGAGCAGGCCTACAACGCGCAGGCCGCCGTCGAGGTGGACAGCCGGCTCATCATCGCCGGACAAGTGGTCGATGCGCCCAACGACAAGGAACAGCTCCAGCCCACGCTGAGCACCCTGTCTCCCGTTATCCAGAGCGTGGGCAAGGTGCTGGTGGACAGCGGCTTTTACAGTGAAGCCGCCGTCCAAGCCGTGGAGCGCAGCAGCAGCAGCGGAGCACTCGCCACCGCACAAGTGCTTGCGGCCACCCAGCGGCACAAGCACGGACGGCGCATCGCCGATCTGGAGATCCAAGCCGAGCCAGCGGCACTGCCACCGCAGGCCCCGTTCATAGAGCAGATGCAGCGACGGCTGCAAACCGCGGAGGGGCGCAAAGCCTACGACCAGCGCAAAAGCACCATCGAGCCGGTGTTCGGCATCATCAAAGCAGCGCTGGGTTTTAGACGCTTTAGTTTGAGAGGGCTGAACAAAGTGAACCTGGAATGGAAGCTGGTGAGCCTGAGCTACAACCTCAAGCGCCTCTTCCATATGGGAGCGAAGCTGCAAAACGCCTGAACATAAGAGGGTGAAGCCGGAAAAACGGTCCAAAGCGAACCAAAAACTGCAAACCCCAGGCTCAAGCAAACTGAGAACACCCGCCACGGCGGCCAGCATAGGTCGAGTATCTGCCAGCACCGCTGCCCGCCACGCTGGCGCAGTCTCCTGCGTTGAATTAAGTCCGACAGGCTGCTAGTGAGAAGGGACGGTGGGTGTGAAGAATGTTTGGCAAACCATCGAATCGGGTAAGATAGATCATTTTTGAAACACCAAGAACTTCCGGCAGAAGAAGTTCACGAACATGATGGTGGTGAACAGCAGTGCTTGTGCGGTGTTAGTCGCTATACCTTGGTGGTAAATAAAGAGTGGTCCGGCCATCAGTCCTGCCCCAAAGGCGACTAACCCGACCACCGAGAACCAAATAAACTCCACCAGTGGGCTGTGCCGCCCTGGAGTAAATACCCAGCGCACGTTTGCCCGATAGGCGCAGACATTGCCAACAAGGAAGCCTGCCAAGTTGCTTTTCGTCGTATTCCAGGCTCTTAACGTGGGATCGAGGGAGGAATCAAAGGCCGGGAATATGAAGTGAGCGAACATTTTCCAAATGAACAAATGAACAAGCAGCGACCCAAAGCCGACAAGTGAGTATTTGATGAACTGGAGGACTGGTGGTGCTTTCATCTCCCTATTTACCCATCTCTGGGCGGTTGGATGCGGCATCCACCACAGTTTGAGTGCGCCCGATCAGCACGAAATCGCCCGCAGAACCTAGCTCCCTCCAGCGTTCTGCGGGGAAGCTTTTTTTCACATCGGTCGGCTTGAGCACCACGTCGGCCTCATCTTTGGCTACGGAGACAAGTTGACCCGAGGCAAAAGTGAACCCCTGGGCGCGCACTCGTGCAGCAAAGAGCGTTGCCTTGTGGAAGTCCGGCTGGGCTCGCACGAGGTCAGCAAGACCTTTGGTGGCGGCCTGTTGTTTGAGCAGTGGGGTTGCCATGTCCCTGAAGCCTGCGAGCACGACGAGTAGCGCCAGCATCCCAGCGGCAATGCGGAGCTTGGGCGCTGGGGGCTGGCCTTGCGCCCGCCACCATGAAACGACTCCGAGCGCCAACGCAGGGAGCAATGGCAGGATGTATGTCGGCAGCTTGGAGCCACTGAGGGAAAGGATGACAAACGGCGGCCCCACCCAGCCCAGCAGTAGGCCCGCACGCGGCCCGATCGCGACCTGCTGCCGAACGTTCTGCCACAGGCGATATGCGAGTGAGGGCAGAAAAGCAGTCCACGGCAAGAATGCCACGGGCAACACGACGAGGAAGAACCACCACGGCTTGCTCCGTCCGTGTTTGCTGGAGGCAAAGCGGGCGACAAGTTCGTCTCCGGCGAAGTATTCAAGGAGCTGCTTGTCCGCTAAGCTGTGGGCGACGAACCACCACAGGCCGAGCGTGAGCGTGGCTGCCAGTCCCAACACCCAAGGCAGCCGAGGGCGCTCTAGGCGCGGTGTTCCCCAGCGCAGGCCGAGCGCAGCGCAGAGCGGAACGACGAGAGCCATCGGCCCCTTGGTCATGAATCCCATTCCCATCGCGAGAAAGAAGGCAACGCCCCAGCCTGCTCCATCGCTTTGATACCGCCGCACCACGCAGGCAATCGCAGCGGTAATCCAGAAGGTCAGCAGCATGTCTGGCGTGAGCACTCGTGCCAGGGCATAAAAACCGCCGGTCGCCGCCAGGACAAGCACGGCGGCCCGCTGCATCCCTGCGCCGAGAAGCATCCGTGCGAGCCATGCCGTGAGCGCAAGCGTTCCCAATGCTGCCAGGACGATCGGCAGCCGCGCAGCCCATTCGTGAATGCCGAATACTTTTAGCGATAGCGCGGTCAGCCAGTAAAGCAGTGGTGGCTTCTGAAAATGCGGAATGCCGTTGAGGTGCGGTGTGAACCAGTCGCCCCCCGGCATCGCCATTTCCCGCCCAATCTCCGCGTAGCGGCCCTCGTCCGGTTCGTTTAACCCTACGTCAATGAAAGCAAAGTAGCAGCCCACCACAGCGAGCGCCCAACCCCAACGCTGTAACCAAGGGAATAAGCTCTCTTTCAATGTCCCACCTCCACACCGCGCAGGGCGATGCATGAAGGTGAAGCGCCGCGTCGCCGGATGAACCACGCCATGCCCAGCATATCGATGAGCGGTCTCCAGAGCATGACCCACAGACCGTATTTCGAGGTGCCGAGCTTGCGCGGACGGTGCGCCACAATGCATTCCTTCATTCGAAAACCGGCCGCGCACACCATCGCTGGTATAAAGGAGTAGAGTGTGCGCAGAGGAATAAAGGATTCGCGCACTTCGCGGCGGAAGACCTTCAATCCACAGCCGGTGTCGCTCACACCATCGCGCAGCACGCGTGAGCGCACGGCGTTGGCAAACCGTGACATCCAACGGCGTAACGTGGAGTCCTGGCGTTTCGCCCGGATGCCGCCAACAAAATCCGCTCCAACGAGGGCTGCAAGAAGGGCGGGAATATCCTCGGGATCGTTTTGGCCGTCACCGTCGAGCAGCGCGATCACATCACCACGCGCTTGATGGATGCCTAAGAACAGCGCAGGGCCTTGGCCTTGATTTTTCGCAAAGCGGATAACTCGCACCGCCGGCCACGCTGCTGCCGCTTCCGCGAGCACACGGCCTGTGTCATCTCGGCTACCGTCATCGATGACCAGCACCTCGATTGAACCAAGTGGCTCGATCACTGGGCGCAACTGGGCTAACAAAACAGGTGCGGATTCTTCCTCATTAAAAAATGGGATAACGACGGAAAGGCGTATTGGACCGTCGTTTAAATAATTGTCGTGTGTGTTCATCATTGATCTTGCTTGGTAGGGTGAGCACAAATTGGGCTGCGCCTCCCAGAGATGTCATAACTTGAGATCTGCGATGCTGCTGTTGTGCTGCTAGTTGCGAGGATTGGATTACTTCTTCCCCTCTTCGCCATGCGCCCAGGTGCAGGCGTATTCTTTGTTCTCGCAGGTGGGGCATTGAGCCAAGTTCAGATTGAACTTCTCAGTGACGGCCTTCGCATCTGGTGTTGCCTTGATCTGCACGACGGTGGGGAGGTCGTTGCCTTCAGGGACGGCTTTGTCGCTGATGAGCATGTTGCCTTCTTTGGTGAAGCTCAGCTTGGTGGGGGCGGAGCGGTCGCCAAGGGTGACGCTGATGACTTGCTCGCCTGGGGCGACGACTTTCATTTCGTCGTTGATGAAGCGGATTTCGACCTTCTTGTCTTTGTTCAGGAAGAACTCGACGTGGGGTTCGACCTCGGTGATGAGCTTGCTACCAGTTGGACCGGCTTTGGCTTCATGCTCGTGATCGTGGTCATGCTTTTCTTTGTCAGCAGCATTGACCGTGAAGGCCATTGCAAGACTGAGGAGGGTAGTGATTAGTTTGGATTTCATGATGTTTATTTGTCTGGTTTTGGTTTGGTTGGGAGCTTTGCAGCGTGTTCATGCAGTGCAACTCCATAGATGCTCCAGCCCCTCTAAGTTTTTGGAATTTTCCCCTTTGGCCCGCGCCTCTCATATGCATGGAGTTGCGTCAATCACGCGTTGCTCAAGGGCAAGGCTGAACAATCTGCCACTTCCTTGATTCCGAGACCTTCTTATGATCCATGCCCCCCTCATCGTCCAAGAAGGTTGCACGGTGAAAAAAGGCTGAGTAATATGGCATCAACTGGCGGCTACTGGTCCATTTTTTGGTCTCGAAAAATGTCCTTGAAGTTGCGAACTTGCAGTTGATGAAGGTGCGAGAAAAAAATCCGCGCGCGCAAAGTAAATTCTTAAGCAAAGGCCCCCAACATGGCACGCTCTGTTTTCTTCAGTTTCCACTATCAACGGGACGTCTTGCGTGCGCTGCGCCGCGAGAACACCCGCCTCCAGGCGGAGAACGACATTTTAAAAAAGGCCGCGATTATCCTCGGCTCCAGAACCCCGTTGAACTGCGCGCCATGATCCACCTCATCTCCCAGAGCACCGGCCACAGTGTCCGCCGCATCTGTGACAGTCTCCTGGTGCCCCGCAGCAGCTACTATCATGCGGCGATGCCCACAGAGAGCCAGCGCAGCGATGGTGAGCTCAGCGCAGCCATCGGGATAATCTTCCATCATCATCGCCGGCGTTACGGCTACCGGCGCATCTGGAAGCAGCTCGCCGTGCAGGGGGAGGTGTGCGCTCCAGACCGGGTGCGCCGCCTCATGCGGGAGCGCCACCTCATCGCCATCCAGCCCAAAACCTACACACCGCAAACCAGCGATGGCAGGGCAGATCTGCCCTCGCCTAATCTGCTGCTCGACCAGCCCTTGCCTGCTCTCCCCAACCAAGTGTGGGCAGGAGACATCACCTTCATCCCTAGCGGTGAAAAGTGGCTCTACCTCGCCGTCGTCATCGACCTGTGCTCCCGACGCATCGTTGGCTGGGCTCTCGCCGATCACCTGCGCAGCGATCTCGTGGTCGAGGCGTTGCAGCAAGCCATCAACTCACGTTGTCATACCGACGGCCTCACCTTCCACAGCGACCGTGGCAGCCAATACGGCAGCCGCAGCTTCCGCCAAGTCCTCCAGCGCTCAGGCATGCGCCAAAGCATGTCCGCACGCGCCAATCCCTAGCATAACGCCTGGACGGAATCCTTCATGGGCCCCCTCAAAGCCGAGATGCTGCAAAACGGACGCTTCATCAACGCAACCGACGCCCGTGCAGCAATCTTCGCCTTCATCGACTGCTACTACAACACCCAGCGCCTCCACTCCTCCCTCAACTACCAAACCCCCAGCCGCTTCGAGGCCGACATCGCCTCGCCAACTAAATCTCATTTGGTCCAATTATCCGTGGCATCTCAAATGTCGTTAAGTTAAGGGAGTGACGAGTAAAAGCGTTGAATTTCCTCTCTTCCGTGTGAAGCATGCGAAGAGTTTTGCGCCTTTGCGTGAGACGGGTTTGCACATTTTATAACCACCATGGACCTCAAAATACTGTATTTATCAGAGGTCGCTTTCGGAAGTCATCTCGCAACGTGTTCACGACCTGTCCTTCTGCCACAGGCACCGGGCGGCAGACTTCATCCGGCGTCGCAGCCTGGGATTTGCCACCCTGGTGGTGATGCAACTGCGCCTTATGCTCAGCAGCCTGCAACGCAATCTTGAAGAGTTGATGGAAGCCATCGACCCGGTGCAGGCCATGGTGACGTCTTCTGCCATCAGCCAGGCACGCTCCAAGCTCAAGCACACGGCGTTTATCGAGCTGGGCGAGCTTTGCCTGCGGCAGTTTTACCAGGAGTGCCCCTGCGTGCGGCGCTGGGGCCGCTACATTCTCACCGCAGTGGACGGCTCCACGGTGGCGCTGCCGCGTGAAGCTGCGCTGAGCAAGACCTTTGGCGGCATGCAGCCGCAGCAGGGAGACTTCCGGCCCAAGGCGCGGCTGCTGGAACGCTACGATGTGCTCAACCACCTTACGCTGCAGGCGATCATCAGCCCCTACAAGCAGGGGGAGCGCACGCTGCTCAAAGAGCATCAAGGGTGGGACCTTGCAGGTGTCACGGGGCTCGATCCCAAAACCGTGATCACGTTGTATGACCGTGGTTTTGCGGCTTGGAGCCTGCTGCACCATCATGCCGAAACAGGCACGCCCTTTGTGCTGCGACTGCCCGCGCACTGGTGGAGGCTGGCACGCAGCTTCGTGGCCGGCGGGAAGAGCGAAGAGCTCTTCACGTTGAAAGCCGGCAAGCAGACCCATCAGCTGCGGCTTGTGCGCGTGGAGACCGGCAAGGAGCAGGAACCCGCCGTGCTGGTGACCAACCTGCTCGACGCCCAGGAGCATCCAGCGGGAAGCTTCCGCGAGTTGTATGCCCTGCGCTGGGGAGTGGAGAGCGGCTACAAGCTGCTCAAATGCCGCGCGCAGCTTGAGCAGTGGAGCGCGAAGAGCGAGGAAGGCATCCGGCAGGACTTCCACGCCAAGGTGATGACATTGAACCTGACAGCGGCTCTGAGCGCAGGCAGCGCGGAGGAGATCCGCCGCCACAGCGTCAAGCAGGTGGCCGCAGGCAAAGCGCGCCATGCCAGGCAGATCAACC
>NCCR01000332.1 GCA_002279765.1 Verrucomicrobia bacterium 12-59-8
TCAGCGCAAAATCCGCCGCCTCCTTGATCTCCGCATCCTTGCCCCCCAGCGCATGGTCCACCCGCACCAGCAGCCGCGTCGCCGCCTGCGAGACATCATCGTCAAAGGTGGAGTAGTTGTTTTTGTTCTGGTGCCGCTTCCAGGCATGCCAGCCACCTTCACCCTCCGGCACCTTTTTGCGCTCGACGAGCTTGCCCTCTGCATCGCGACGATAAAGCTGCGCTGCCCGGTTCTTCGCATCGAAATGCCCCGCATAATCCCAGCCGCCCGAAGCCAGTTGCGTACGAGATACGGCATGTGCTGCCTCAACTGCCGCCGCGAGACACTTCTCATCCTTCGTCGCTTCGTAAGCATCCAGCATCGCCATCCCCACAGCCGGAGTCCCCGGCGGCTGAATCCAGATCGTGTCCGCCCCCGGAATCCCCTCCGCCTCCCGCAGCGTGAAGTCAGCGCTGTAATGGTAAACGTAACCGCCATGCGCCGCCGCCTTGGAATGATAGAAGGATACAGCCTTCGTGACCGCAGCACGGACTTCAGCAGGGGGCGCTGCCATTGCGAACGACCGAATGCCGAATGCCGAAATGAGAACGACAAACAAATGACGAGGGTCACATGACGAACCCAGCATTCGGCGGTGGTTGGAGTCTGAGTTCGACATCGGTAGTTATTTCGTCATTCGGATTCACTCATTCGTCATTTGGCCGAAAACGCTGCGGCCAGCGCGGTCATGATTGTCCAGCAAATGATCTTTGCGCGTCTTCCGCTCAATCCACCTTGATCCCGACCTTCTTGTTTCCGTTGTCACGCACGGCATCCACCGTGTTGTGAAGGGCGCTGAGCGGGATGTTGTCGTCGCCGGTGACAACGACCTTGGCTCCAGCGTGGTCGGGCAGGAAGGTCCTGAGGTGACCGCGGAGGCGGCTTATGGAGACTTCTTCCTCACCCACCAGCACAGCCTCGCCATTTTTGATCACGCGGAGAGTGATCGTTTCGCTCGAAGTATCGGACTTGTCGCCGTCGCCGGCTCCCGTTTTCTTGCCACCTTCGCCGTCGCGAGCGCCGGTTTTCTTGCCGCCTTCACCATCGCGCTCTCCTGTGCGCGGCTTTTCTCCATCGCGTTCACCGGTTTTATTGGGGCTTTCTCCATCGCGTGCACCGGGTTTCCTGGTTCCGCTGTCACCTTCGCGCATGCCGGGCTTCTTGCTGCCTTCGCCCTCACGTTCTCCAGTGCGTGGTTTTTCCCCATCACGAGCACCAGATTTCTTCGCTCCGCCTTCGCCATCACGCATGCCAGGCTTCTTGGTGCCGCCATCACCATCACGTGCGCCGGTTTTACGAGTGCTTTCACCATCGCCCGTGCCGGGTTTCTTTGTGCCACCGTCACCATCACGCATGCCGGGCTTCTTCGTTCCGCCGTCACCCTCGCGGGTGCGGGCAGGGGGGCCATCCTCGCTGGCGCCGGTCTTGGGCTTTTCAGCTTCGGGAGCACGCGCCCCCTCACGGCTGCGCTCCTTCGCAGGCACCTCCTTTTCCACCGCACGCGCAGTGGTGAATGAGTAACAAACTAGAACGCTGAGCGTCAAAACGAGCAGCATTTGAATCACAGGCTGGCGGGCAGTTGGATGAGCAATCATGAGGATGCGTTGACGCAGGGTAGGGTGGTTGCGCACACATGGAGCCAACCCTGCCATGGCCGGTGGTGCGAAAAAGCTTTCTTGAATGCGCAGCAGCGTGTGCCCGTAGTCCAGCCGCTCCGTGGGGGAGAGCAGCGCCAGCGCCCCCGCATCGCAGCGCAGTTCACGGTCCGCCTGAAAGCGCGACACCACAAACCACACCAGCGGATTAAACCAATGCAGCGCCTGCACCGCCGTCGCTGCCCAGTTCCATACCAGATCATGCTGCTTCACATGCAGCAGCTCGTACAGCAGCACATGCCTCGGGCTTTGCTCATTGAAGCGCGTCTCCCAGTCCTCCGGCAGCAGCACGCTCGGCTGCATGATGCCCACCACCGCCGGAGTCGTACCCACCGGCATGAGAAGAATGCGCACACTCTTCTGAACCCCCGCCTTCTGGCAAAGACTCGCCACCAGCGCCCGCAGCAGCGCAGCCCTGGCTTGCGGACGCGCCCGCAGCTCAAGATCAAACCGCCGCTGCCGGTACACCGCCGCAGCAAAGACCCCCAGCGCCCCAATCACCCACACCCCCAGCGCCACCGTGTATCCAGAAATCATCCCCGCAGCTTCAGCCCCACCACCGATCAACTCAGAAACAATCTGCGGCTTTCCTGAATCTGCGGGCATCATCAAATCCACCGCCGCCACGACTGGCGCAGCCGATACCGCACTCACACGCGCCCCCTCATCCTGCTGAAACCACGCCCCCAGCCCAAACCCTGCTGGAATAAAAGCAGGCAGCATCAGCTTCGTCCCCACCAGCAGCCACAAGCCAATGCGCCATGCCGGACTCAGCCGCGTCCCCAGCATCAGCCGCAGCCCCAGCACGGCCAAAATCAAGAGGCTCGCTTCGAGCGAAGTGCGCAGCAGCCAGTGGAGGAGAGCGTCGGCATTCATGGTTGGATTACTTTTTAAGTTTCTTCTCGGCCTGATTCAGCACTTCACGCAGCGCAGCCAGGTCATCTTGCGTCACATCTTCACGTTCCATCAGTCCGGCCACGAACGGCGTCAGGCGCCCGTTAAACACGCGATCCAGAAAACTCCGGCTCTCCTCATGCTGGCACTGGTCCTGCGCCACCGCAGGCGAATACCGAAACTCACGCCCCACCGCCTCCACCCCCAGCGCCCCTTTGTCAGCCAGCCGGCGGATCAGGCTCTGCACCGTACGCGGCTTCCAGTGCAGCCTTCCTTCCAGATCCTTCACCACCTCCGCCAGCGTGCTCGTCCCACGCTGCCAGAAGACATTCATCACCGTCCATTCGGCATCAGAAATCTTCGGGGCGGGAGGAGTTGGAGCGCGGCGTGCCATGGCGTGGATTACAAACGTGATCCATGGATTACGCATGTAATCCAATGTGGCAAGAACTTTTTTCAAGCAGTCTTTCCGGCCACAGGAAATCGAAGAATGTCTTGCCACTGCCTCTTTCCGCAGCACAAAGCACTCACACATGGAAAAACTCATCGTTCACGGCGGCGCACCGCTCAAAGGCCGCATCAACATCAGCGGCTCAAAGAACTCCTCGCTGCCCATTCTCGCGGCCACGCTCCTCACCAAGGACACCTGCACCATCCGCCGTGTGCCCGATCTGAGCGACACCAATTACATGGTCCGCATCCTCGGCGAACTCGGTGCCGAGGTCGAGCGCGCCAGCGGCGTCGTCGTCGTCAAAGCTGAGAAGATCAAATCCGTCGCCCCCTACGATCTCGTCCGCAAAATGCGGGCCTCCATCTGCGTGCTCGGCCCCCTCACAGGCCGTTTGAAAAAATGCACTGTCTCACTTCCCGGCGGCTGCGTCATTGGCGACCGCCCCGTTGATCTCCATCTCAAAGGCCTCGAAGCCCTCGGCGCACAGATCACCGTGGAAGGCGGCGACATCTTCGTGAACGCCAAGAAAGGCTTCAAAGGCGGCCCCATGAATCTCATGGGCAAGCACGGCTCCACCGTGCTCGGCACCGACAATGTCATGATGGCCGCCGTGCTCGCCAAAGGCACCACCATCATCGAAGGCGCTGCCGCAGAGCCCGAAGTCGAAGACCTCGCCAACTTCCTCATCAAGATGGGCGCAAAGATCGAAGGCGCAGGCACCAACCGCATCACCATCGAAGGCGTGAAGGAACTGCATGGCGCAGAGCACACCGTCATCCCAGACCGCATCGAGGCCGGCACCTTCCTCGTCGCCGGTGCCATGCTAGGCGATGGCGTCACCCTCAAGCGCGTCATGCCAGAGCACATGAAAGCCGTCACCGATGCCATGATCAAATGCGGCTTCCCCATCGAAATCACCAAGGACAGCATCACCGTCCGTCCCAATCCCAACGCCAAAGGCTTCGATCTCACCACCCTCTGCTACCCCGGTTTCCCCACCGACATGCAGGCCCAGATGTGCGCCCTCGCCTGTGTCATCAATGACACAAGCACCATCACCGAGACCATCTTCCCGCAGCGCTTCATGCACTGCGCCGAAATGAAGCGCATGGGTGCCAACATTGATCTCCAGGGCGCCACCGCCCGCATTCGCGGCGGCAGCGTCATGAAAGGCGCCCCCGTCATGGCCTCCGATCTCCGCGCCTCAGCCGCCCTCGTCCTCGCCGGCCTCGTCGCTGAAGGCAAAACCGAGATCAACCGCCTCTACCACATCGACCGCGGCTACGAACACCTCGACGACAAACTCGCCGCCCTCGGCGCCCAGCTCGAGCCCAGCTCGAGCGCGTGCAGGACAAGTAAAGTACGATGGGCACTCCTGCCCGTCGATCAGCGTGACCGCGAGCTCTCCTACTCACGCTTTACGCCAAGCTTGCAGCGTCACTTCTCTCCCACGCCTCCGCACTACCCCGGGCACGTATTGTAGTCCCGCCTTCAGGCGGTCCGGTCCGCTCATCATTGTTGCGCTACTCCGCCGCAAAACCTGAAGAACACAAATCAAAGTCTGAATGAACCGCGTCTCCTGCCGCCGTTTACTCACCACATGACCAGCCGTCGTCGCTTCCTGCAATCACTCTCCGCTCTCGCCGCCGCCCCCGCGTTCGCCGCAGATCCACCGCCGTGGAAGCTGAATTACCTGCTCGCCTCCTCCATGTATGGCAGCCTCCCTCTGGCAGAAATCCTGCCCGAAGTGAAGCAGACCGGCGCCACCAGCATCGAACTCTGGCCCAAAAAACACGGCACCCAGCGCGAGGAAATCGACACCATTGGCCACGATACATTCGCCGCCATGCTCAAGGACCACGGCCTCACCTTCGGCGGCACCACCCGCTATGATCTTGGGCCCTTCCGCCTCACCGAAGAGATCGGCATCGTGAAAAAACTCGGCGGCACCTTCATCGTCACCGGCGGGAAAGGGGACTACAAGGTCTCACCCGAGCAGCTCAAGCTGAACGTCAAAGCCTTCGTGGAAAAGATGAAACCCCACGCCGCGCTCGCCGCCGAAAACGGCCTCACCCTCGGCATCGAAAACCACATCAACAACCTCATCGACACCCCCGACTCCCTTCGCTGGCTCGCCGATGGCATCCGCAACATCCCCGGCATCGGCATCGCCCTCGCTCCTTACCATCTTCCACAAGACGCCGCACTGCAGGCTGACCTCATCAAGCACATCGACCAAAAAATGACGCTCTTCTACGCCTGGGAATACGGCAAGAGCTGCTCCAAGGCCATGCCCAAGGAAGACGAACTCCAGCAGATGCCCGGTCGCGGCAAACTCGACTGGAAACCTCTGCTGCAAGCCCTCAAAGCCATCAAGTTCACCGGCCCCACCGAAATCTTCATGCACCCCACACCGCGTGGTATCCCCATCCTGCCCACAGCCGCAGAAACCACAGCGGAAATCGTCCGGGCAAAGAATCATCTCGACAGCCTCCTCAGTTAATCATTCACTCTAACAACTCAATACACACACTCCAACACCATGTCCGAAGCCAAAGTCCTCATCATCGTCGGCGACGCCACCGAAACCGTTGACACCCTCTATCCCTTCTATCGTCTCATCGAAGGCGGCTACAAGCCCGTCGTCGCCGCGCCTGAAAAACGGAAATACCAGATGGTGCTTCACGAAATCAAGCCCGGCTGGACCATCACCAAGGAGTGGGAAGGCTACAGCATCGACGCCGACATCGCCTTCAAGGACATCAATCCCGAAGAATATGTTGGCATCTT
>NCCR01000063.1:0-44902 GCA_002279765.1 Verrucomicrobia bacterium 12-59-8
GGGTGCTGGCGCGGCGGCTGTTTCTGGCGATGGCGCTGAATGGTCCCAAACTGGAAAAGCGTCAGGTGCTGCTCGGCCACTTTGTCGATGTGGGTGCCGAATTGTTTGTCTGGGGCTGCACGCTGGCGCATGCCCAAAGCAAAGTGAACGACTCATCCATGCCCGAGGTAGAAATCGACAAACTCGTGCGGCTAGTGCGCTTTTTTGGCAAGATGACGCGTGAGCGCATCGCCACCAGTTACCGTCATCTCAAGGAGAACCTTGACGCGGAGAGCTGGCTGGTCGCGCAGGAAGTGTGAACGCATTTTATGCTGGCCTGATGCCTGCGGATGGGTTTAGAACGTGACCGGTTCCACGAACCAGTCACGTTCACTTCATCACTCCTTCGCCATGCTCAACGAATTCAAAGCGTTTATCCTCAAAGGCAACGTCGTCGATCTCTCCACCGGTGTCATCATTGGTGCCGCCTTTGGCACCATCGTCACCGCTTTTACCAAGGGCATCATCACGCCCCTTCTTCAAGCCATCGGCGGCAATCCGAATGTTTCCCTGGGCATCAAGATCGGCGAACTTGTGAATGAAAAAGGAGAAGTGTCTCCCAACCTGCTCGACATCGGCATGGTCATCAATTCGGTCATTGGCTTCCTGATCACTGCGGCAGTCATTTTCTTTGTCATCGTCAAGCCGGTGAACACACTCATGGCCAAGATGAAAAGGGCAGAGGATGTTGCGCCTCCGCCACCTCCGGCAGCCGACATTGTGCTGCTCACAGAAATCCGTGATTTGCTCAAAAAGTAGACTTTGAGGAGGGGCGCATACCTTCCAGAGCTTACGAATGAACTGAGAGTGAATGTCGGAAATAGAAAATGTTGTCAGCAGGGCAAGGTTCTACGTCGGCATGACGAGGTGCCTATGGTGACCTTCTGCGCGGTTTTCTTGACCTGGACAACGGCGCGCCCTCGCACGACCTGCGCAGAAAACGTCGCCACGCTGCTCTTGCCCCCAGCGTTTCGCCTCAAAATCTCGACTCTCTTCATGCGTAAGCCCTGCTAGAAAGCGGCCTATTCCGCGCGTTTAATGGCACTCCGCATGAAACGCCTTTCCTTGTTCTTCGCTCTTTGCTCTCCGATCTTCGCCGCTGACCCGGTCGAGGCTGATTTCTACAAAATCACCTCCTTTGACACACCGAAGGAAGCCGCGCTTGAGGTAGGCTCCATCGACTTGTTGCCTGATGGCAAACTCGCGCTCGGCACCCGCCGTGGTGAAATCTGGATCGTCACCGGCGCGGGCAGCAGCGATACCTCAAACGTGAGCTACAAGCTCTTTGCCTCCGGTCTGCACGAGGTGCTCGGCATTGCTTACAATCCAAAGGACAAGAACCTCTACGCGACCACGCGATACGAGATCACCCGCCTCAAAGACGCCGACAACGACGGGCGTGCCGATGTCTTTGAAAATGTGAACGACAGTTGGGGCGTCTCCGGCGACTACCATGAGTACGCTATCGGCAGTCGTTTTGACAAAGTGGGCGATCTTTGGGTGACGCTTTGCCTGACCGGTTCCTTCAGCAGCGCGGTGCCGTTTCGTGGCTGGGCGCTGCGCATCAAACCCGACGGCACGATGGTTCCCACCTGCTCCGGCATCCGCAGCCCTGGAGGCATCGGTTTCGATGCGGATGGCGAAGCCTATTACTGCGACAATCAAGGCCCGTGGCACGGTGCCTGCACCCTGCAGCATCTCGTTCCTGGCACCTTCCAAGGCCATCCGGGTGGCAATGTTTGGTATGATCTCGCCCCCAACATGGGTCCGCGTCCGATCGACCCCATCCCCGAAGCCTTTCAAGGCGAGCTCAGCCGCAAGGAAGACCGCCCCGGCGGTGATCCCGGCCGCATGGTGACGGAACGCGACCGTATCAAACAACTCCTGCCGCCCGCAGTTTATCTTGTGCATGGCAAGATCGGCAACTCTGCCAGTGCCATCATCTGTGATCTCAGCGAGGGCAAGTTTGGCCCCTTCAGCAAGCAGCTCTTTGTTGCGGATCAAAGCCACAGCAATCTCAGCCGCGTCTATCTCGAAACCATCAACGGCATCAAGCAGGGGGTCGTCATTCCCTTCCGCAGCGGCTTTGCCAGCGGCATCATCGGCGGACGCATGGATGAAGAAGGCCGCGTCTTCGTCGGCGGCAGTGACCGCGGCTGGGGCGCACGTGGAGGGAAGCCCTTCTGCTTCGAGAAATGCGAATGGACCGGCAAAACACCTTTTGAGGTGCATGAAATGCATGCCAAACCGGACGGCTTTGAGATCACCTTCACGCAGCCCGTTGATCCCGCTTCCGCAGGTGATTTGAAGAGCTACAGCATGCGTGAGTTCACCTATGCGTATCGTGAGCAGTATGGCGGTGACGAAATTGAGGAGATTCTGCCCAAGATCACTGCCGCGACAGTGGCTGCAGACGGCAAATCCGTGCGCCTGACGATTTCGCCACTCACCAAAGGCCACATTCACGAACTGCACCTCGTCGGCGTTCGCAATACCGAAAAACTGCCGCTGCTGCACCCAGTGGGCTATTACACACTGAACGAAATTCCGGCGAAGTAGGAGTCACAGAGCCGATTACTTCATCGGCTTTGCCTTGGGCACATCCGTCAGTTTCATGGGTGGCTCGGGCTCCTGAAACTCGATCTCCATGCTCGCGGCAGGTTCTGCACGGCGCACTTCGACGATGGGGATGCTGCGGGTTTGCAGCGGCAGCTCTGCACGCCTCACCTGCTCTCCCGCCATGGGTTTGGGTGGTGCGGCAGCCGGCACAACGGCGCGGCGCACCTCCAATTGCTCTTCGGCGGCGGCCACGATCACTGGCGCGGTGTAGTGTTTCACCGCCGCCGTAATCATCGCCGCACGAGCGGGCGCGAGATCCATCGCCGTTTCCACAATCTTGCGTACCTGCCCGGGCTCCGCATTCACCGCATCAATTGCCGCCGTCACGATCTCACCGGCGCAGGCTTCGTGGATGACCAGGGCCTCCTCCAGCCGCATCACCAGCTTGTCAGGTTCCGCGCGGATCGAGGTGAACAATTCCCCGCAAAGAGTCTCGCAGGTGATCTGGGCCGGGGTCGATTTCACGGGCTGGGCCAGTCCCAGTGACGTCACCAGGACCAGCAGACAGCAAAATACGGAGATCAAACGCATGGGTTGAAGGGGCTGTATGAATGACGGATTCAAATGGGCTTCCTTCAAATCATCTTTTGCGGTTTTAGTCTTTTTTTGGCGGTGGGTTTAAAATGTCGGCTCCAGCACCTCGATGTGCTCGGATGAACTGGTCTGGTGCGACGCGATTCAAGGGTGTGTCAGCATATCCCTGGCCAGGATTCACATAAGGACCAAGCCGCACTTCGAAATGCAGATGTGCCAAATAGGCACCTTCGGCTGTCCCCACCGTGCCGATCTGGTGGCCGCGCTGCACATTATGACCGGCTTGCACTCGGATCGAGTCCAGATGGGCATACATCGTCTGAACCACTAGGCCGAGTTCGTCTCCATCCGGCAGACGATGCGCGATGAGGATCATCTTGCCCCAACCCGGTCCCGGACTGCCTGCATACACCACCCGCCCGACTCCTGCCGCGTAAACGGCATCGCCTAAATCCGAGTTCCCGCCACCGATGCCGTTTAAATCATCGCCCAGATGGCGCTCCACACGAAAGGCCCGCGCATTGTAGGTGAGCGCCCCGTGTTCAGAACCCATAGGCATGTCAAACCGGGTCGCCAGGGGCAGAGTTACCACTTCGCGTGGTGACAGCCGCATGAAGGCCGGATCGAGCGGCTTTGGATTTATGACGTGCAGGTCTCCAAATCGCTGCCAGAGCACACCGGCCACCGCCGCTGCGAGGGCGAGGGTCAAAAGAACGCGCATGATCCGCACCATTGGCTTCATGCCGGAGATTCGAGGGCTGCGGCAGCGTTGCAAAGAGAACATGCCGCCCTTAAATAGGCCGCATTCCTGTGAACACGCTCTCTCCCTCCTCGTTCGGCGCTCCCAAAGTCTCCGTCTTCAGCGGCCAAGCCAGCTACGAAGATGCCGACGCTCTGCGTCTGCAGATCGAGGCCGCCATCAACGCGCTCGAACTTGCCGCTGACTTCATCACGCCGGGAGATCGTGTCGTCATCAAGCCGAACTGGGTCAAGGAGCACAATGCCAGCAAGCCTGAGGATGAAAACGGCTGGCTCACCATCATCACGCATCCCGCTGTCGTGCGCGAAGTCGCCCGCTGGGCCGCGCGCAAGCTGCAAGGCCATGGCTCTGTCACGCTGTGTGATGCACCGCAGAGTGATTCATCCTTTGCCACCATCCGCCGCCTGCACCATCTGGATGACCTCATCACGGATCTCACGAAGGAGTTCGCTGGAATCGCCTTTCTGCTGTTCGATATGCGGTGTGAGGAATGGACCATCGACGATGGCGTCACCATCGCCAAACGTGAACTGCCCAGCGATCCCTCCGGTGCGGTGGACATTCACCTCGATGCCGACAGCGAATTCCGCGGTCATCCCGGACTCGGCAAGCTCTATGGGGCGTCGTTCGACTTTGCCACCACGAACCGCCAGCACACGGACCCGCATCACGAATACCGCATCTGCCGCACGCCGATGAATGCCGATGTGCTGATCAATGTGCCGAAGCTCAAGACGCATAAAAAAGTCGGCCTCACCGTGGCGCTGAAAAATCTCGTCGGCACCACACCACGCACCAACTGGCTTCCACGCCATACCGAAGGCACACCTGCCGAAGGTGGGGATCAATTTGCCGAATCCACCGCCAAGCGCGCGCTCGAAGGCACGCTGATGCGCACTGCCAAAAAAATCCTCTTTGGCCGCTTCTTTCTCTCCAAGCTTTTCGTGCCGCTGAAAAAGCTCGGGCGCGTCGTTTTTGGTGACACCAAGGAAGTCGTGCGTTCCGGCAACTGGCACGGCAACAACACCGCCTGGCGCATGATCCTTGATCTGCACAAGTGCTTCTTCTACTTCGACGGACGCGGCGTGCGGCGTGACAAACCGCTGCGTTACCTCACCATCGTCGATGGCATCATCGGTGGCGACGGCGACGGTCCCATGTCGTGTGATCCCGTGGCCAGCGGCGTCATTCTCGCTGGGACACATCCGGTGGCCGTCGATTGCGTCAGCGCCCAGCTTATGGGCCTCAATTGGAAAAAGACCCGCCTGCTCAACGACGCCTTCGCCATCCAGCGCCTCCCCATCACTGGCTTTGCACCTGCTGAAATCACTGTCGCCTCCAACAAGCCCGACTGGGAAGGACCATTCGAGCAGATGAAGAACTGTTTCGAGTTCCAATGCCACTTCGGCTGGTCCGGGCATCTCGAGAGTGATGAGCGACTGGCCAAGATGGAGAAATCACCCGGCTGACATCGGACGACTCTTCCAGCAGCTTCCGGCTTCACGCTACAAACAGTTCTAGCGCTTGGATCCGACGCTCATCGCGTGGGGGGAGGGCATCAGCACCTTTCTGGCAACCAATCATGGCAGTCTTTGTTGAATGGCCATCCCACTAGTCCGTCCCAGCAAGGTGCCATATAATGGGACTTCCGCCCCAGATTCCCATTTGCCATCGGCAAACCTTTCCGAGGCCATTGAAACAGCCATGGTTCTTAATTAATCGGCTTATGATCGGCGGGCCGCCACATGCCCCTCATTTATACCAGCGTAAAATTATAGGCTCGACTTCTAGTGGCGGTCTTGGTTTTATATCTGGAAGACTTCAGAATCACTGCCGACCAACCTTTCTTGCGTCAGGATTTCGAGCCACAGCCACAATGAATCGATTTTTTTGACAACCATGTCGTCATTCACTCATCACCTCATTCGTCGCGGCCATTTTTTCGCACTGTTCCTTACCGCGAGCCTTTTCTACGGAAGCAACAAGCAGGTGTCGGGAGCTCCCGACATGAACGTCACCAAGGCGGTATGGAAGTCCTTGTATGGAGTGACTGACGCGCAGATCAATGATTCCTCGTGGCTGGCGCGTGATGATGATGGCGACGGCATCACCAATGGAGCTGAGATCACTGCAGGAACGAACCCGTTCCAGGCCGGCTCCACGCTGAATGTGGCCTCGACGACGACCGGTCCGACCGTGGTGAGCCTGACTTTCCCGACGCAGATCGGCAAGCTTTATGTTCTGCAGTCCTCCTCCAACCTCATGAGCGCGAGTTGGGCCGCCTTGTCGCCCAATGTGCAGGTGATCGGTGATGGTACGACCCGGATGCTGTCCGCCCCGAAGTCCGGCACGAGCAGCTTTTTCCGTGTGCTGGTGCAGGACGTGGACTCTGCTGGCGACCAGGTGGGTGACTGGGCCAAGAACCTTCTCGGCTACACCTCCGGCGTCCCCATTGGTTCGCAGTCAAGCTATGACCACGCGCAGCTCGCGACGAACCTGCAGTCGCAAAATGTCGTCAGCATGACCGCCGTGCGTGCCACGACCACCCAGCCGCCAGATGCGGCCACGCCTGCGGGAGATTTGGGAGTGATCACGGTGACGCGCTCGGGCTACAATCTCCTGATGCCAATCACGGTGCCGCTCAGCAAGTCCGGCTCTGCGGTTGAGGGAACAGATTACGCGGCCATTCCTTCAGCAGTGACTTTTCCTGCGGGGGTGAACTCCGTCGATCTCAAGATCACACCGCTCTACAACGCCAGCCGGATGACGAGCTGTGTGGTGGCTTTGACGGCGGGAGCACCTGGCACGGCGGGGGCTTCAGGCAATTACTCACTCAGCCCCTTGTCGATCAGCGCCGGGGTGACGATCAACCCTTCCGGCAATCCCACGGGCACAGGGCTCACGGGCAATTACTGGGTTGGAGCCAGTTCGAACTATGCGAGCAATGTGAACTTCGGCGGCAACGGCGCGACCTACACCTACACCAAGGTGACGGGCACCACCGGCACTGCAGTGATCACCTACACCGGCACCACCGGGTTTTCGACGACCTCTCCGAACAACCGGGTGAACATGACCTTCTCTGCCGGCAGTCTCACTGGTGGCACGTATGATGGCATCAAGACCATCACCGCAGTCTCCGGACAGACGATCACGGTGTCCATCGCGGGTGCCGCAGTACCAAATTCGCAGACGGGCAGCGCTGCCTGCCTGCTGAATCCACCGGTCGTGACACGGCTGGACCCGACGGTCGCGTTCAGTTGGCTCTATGGGTCCCCCAACGGCACCAACTTCGTTTCGGGGGACAATTATTCGGTCGCCTGGGACGGCTATCTCTCGCCCTCGACTGCGGGCACCTATGTTTTTCAGCTCGATGCGGATGACAAGGCGCGCGTGTATCTCGATACTGGCGGCGGGATGACTCAAATCCTGGAAAATGGGTGGGACACCACGGCGACTGGAGCCTTCAAACAGAGCGGCCAGTTCACCCTGGCCGTGCCTGCAGCTCCAGCCAACCGCTACCACATGCGCGTCGAGTTTGTGGAAACCACCGGGAACGCGAAGTGCAAATTCCAGTGGCAGATCAATGGCAGCAGCTTTGCGAACATCCCCAGTGCGAATGTCTATACCAACAACACTGGCAGCACGAACGGCTGGGCTGCCAGCTACTACGCCAATACGACACTGACAGCACCTACGGCAGGGACGCAGACGGACAGCGCTATCACCAACGGCAACAACGGCGACTGGGGTGCGGGATCACCCGATCCGCTTATCTTCCACAATTACTTCTGCTGCCGCTGGACCGGGCAGATGCTTCCTCAATACAGCGAGACCTACACGATTACCGTGAACGCAGATGACACGGCCAAACTATGGATCAACGGCCAGCCGATGACATTGAGGCGTCTGACGAGCGACAATCCCAGCGTCACCTACACTTACACGAAGAACTCATCGACCAATGGCACTATCGTGCTGCCTTACACCAGCGCCGCCGTCAATGTGGGGGATGTGATTCCGTTGAAGTTCACCACCGGCAATCTCAGCGCGAGCTACAACATCTCGCTGCCCTACACCGTCAATGCGGTGACAGCAGGGGTGAACTTTGCCGTCGCACTCGCCGACATCAGCCTGCCTGCCTCCGGCACGGGAAGCGGCACCCTCGACACCACCAACCTGCCGATTGATTGGGCGGTCTATTCCAGTGCCGACCGCTACGCAAACATCGCCCTGCAGGCAGGTGTACTATATGACATCAAGCTGGAGACTTGCGAATTCAGCAGCGGCGCAGGAGCAACGCTCTCGTGGTATAGCCCGAGTCAGTCGAAGCAGGCCATCCCCTCCGAGCGCCTGTTTCCGACAATGACCGGCCAGACGCCGCTCGCGGGTAGCGCTCCTGCCGGGCCGCCCGCGATCACCAGCCCGACGAATGTGATCACGATGCTGAATTCAGGCTCGCCCTTCAGTTTGACGCTTACCGCAAGCAATGGCGCAGGGACATTCACCACCAACGGCCTTCCCGCATGGCTCACGCTCACCAATGGTGTGCTCAGCGGTACCCCGCCGCAGGCAGGCATTTACCAGTTCACGGTTTACGCATCGAACAGTGCCGGCAGCACCAGCGCTGTGGTCACTGTGCAGGTGAAGGACAGTGGTGGACAGTTCACGCGTGAACTCTGGACCTCGGGAGTCACGGGGGCGACGCTCGGCGATGTGCCCTGGGATTCCGCACCGACGACCACCAACACCATCACTAGCGCCGAAGACAACACCACGACCTATGGTGCCAACACGGGGGAAAGGCTACGCGGCTATTTCACGCCGCCCACGACCGGGAATTACTACTTCTGGCTGTCAGCCGCCAATGCGGCGGAGTTGTGGATTTCCAATGACAATGAACCGGTCAACAAAGTTCGCCGCAGCTACGTGACCGGCCCGACCGGCACCGCCACGCGCATCTGGAACACGACGGCGAGTCAGAAATCTGGCTGGCTCGCACTGACGGCAGGCCAGCCCTATTATCTTGAGGTGCTGCACAACACCGGAGCCAGCGCTGCGGCAAACAATCTCTCGGTCGGATGGTTTCTGGATCCCACCGGGAACTCTGCCGCGATCGCCAACGGCAGCGCACCTGCGGACGCGGCGGCGGGAGGAGTGATTCCCGGCTTTGTGCTCTCGCCGTGGGACAATCCACCCACCACCGCTATACCGGGAACATTGTTTCTCACCAATCTTCAGGGAGCGGCCGGTCTGTCAAACATCTCCGGCAACGGCGGCGCGTTCATGCGCGTCAGCGGTTCCACTGCGGTGGTGCATCTCAACTACTCGGGTCTGACTTCAGGCAGCACTTCCCGGCGCATCTACGCCGCGCAAAACGGTGGCAATCCGGTGATGCTGTTTGATCTCGACGCCCAGGATCGCAACTACCCCAACCAACGAACCTCGGACGGCGGCTACACCTGGAACATGCAGGCATCCGACCTCACCGAACTCAGCAACGGCACCGTTTTTATCAGCATTGGCACCGTTAACAATCCCGGCGGTGAACTCACCGGCACTTTCGGGGCCGTTCCAGGCTCGCAGACCGCGCCCGCGCTGCCTAGCTACCCCACTTGGACAGACGACCATGCGACAGATGCCGGTGCTGTGCGCTTCCTCACGCAGGCTACCTTTGGCCCCGGACCAGATGACATCACTTATGTCAAGGCGAGCGGCTACCGGAACTGGATTGAAAATCAGTTCGGCCTGTCCGCGACGCGCAACGTTCCTTACATCCTCTCCAACCTCAGCAGCGACCCGCAGAATCCGTACAACAGCTCCCTCTTCTTCAACTCCTGGTGGAAGAACTCTGTGACCGCGTCGGATCAGCTGCGTCAACGTGTCGCCTTCGCACTGAGTGAAATCCTCGTCGTGTCAGACACCGGCCCGCTCAACAACAACGGCCGCATTCTGGCCGACTACTATGACAACCTCGTGGACTCCTGCTTTGGCAACTATCGGGACATCCTCAAGCAGGTCACGCTCACTCCTGCCATGGGCCTTTATCTGGACATGCGAGCCAATGACAGAGGCAGTGATGCAACGGGCATTCATCCCAATGAAAACTACGCGCGTGAAATCATGCAGCTCTTTTCGATCGGACTGTACCGCTTGTGGCCGGACGGCTCGCTTGTGCTCGACTCGAATGGCAACGCGGTGCCGACCTACGATCAATCCGCCATCACCGGCATGGCCCGCGTCTTCACCGGCTGGACGTGGGGGCAGGCCATGAGCAACGGCAGGCTACCGACCAACTTCTTTCCCAGCTCCAACTACCTCGACCCGATGGTTCTGGTGCCCTCCCATCATGAGCCGGGTCCGAAGGTGTTGCTCGACAATGTGGTCATCCCTCCCGCTGTCGTCACCTTTGTGAACGACTCTTCGCAGGATCCCAATCCAAACCCGATTACGATTCAATCCACGGACCCCGTACTTGGTGCCGGCAATCTCGTCAGCACAACGATCACCAATTCCTATGATCTCAGCGGACTGCGCGACTTGGAAACGGCCCACGACAACATCATCAACAACTCCGCCGTGGGGCCCTACATCTGCCGCCAGCTCATCCAGCGTCTCGTCACCAGCAATCCCAAGCCCGCCTACGTCCAGCGGGTCGTCCGTGCGTTCAACGGAGAGCGCAACGTCGATGGCGTTGCCACCGGGGTGCGTGGCGACATGAAGGAAGTTGTTCGTGCCATCCTGCTCGACTACGAGGCACGCAGCACCACTGCCGCAGCGGATGTCGGCTTTGGCAAGCAGCGCGAGCCCCTGTTGCGCCTCACCGGCCCGGCGCGGACTTTTGCGGCTTCGGGCTTCACCGGCTCCCGCTACCGCCAGATCGGCTACCAGCAGATTCTCATCACCACACCCACCGCGCACAAGCTGATCAATAATGACGTCATCTTTATCGATAGCTTTGTCGATGACGGCACGTCAACCAGCAACCTGCCGAGTGTAGCTGGATATACCGTCGCAAACACCACACCAAGCTACAGCACCGTCGGCACCACCGGTGATGTGACCATGATCGCGCCAGGTTTCCAAATAGGTGACAGCGTGACAATGCAGTTCACCTCGGGAACGCTCGGCACGACCGCGCCCTACAACACCGTGCGCTCCTACTCAGTGACCGGCGCAACCGCGACCACTTTCACGGTCAACATTGGTGCCAACAGCGTGAGTGGCACTCCTTCTGGTAATGCCTTCCTGCCTAACAACTTCACCGTCAACACCACCGGCATCAACACGTCGAACTACAACGGCGTGACCAATACCGTCACCATCACCGCCCCCGGCTACACCATGGGGCATCAGCTTTATGTGAAGTTTTACAACAATGGTCTGGCCGGTGGCACCTACGATGGTGTTTACACGATCACCTCGGCCACAGCCACTTCCTTCACCATCACACTGACTGGTAGCCCGCCAGCCACCAGCAGCGGCGCGGTTTACATCCCGCGCTTCAACGGCGGCTACAACATCACCACCACCGCTGGTGTCTCGACCATCAGTCTGCAAACCAATGGCAATCACAATCTCAAGGCCGGTGATCAGGTATGGATCGACATTCTCGTCGCCAACGCTGGCACCCCCGCGCCGAGCCAGGTGTACACCGTGGTCAGCGCACCGCTGCCCAATCTATTCACCGTCACCACTCCTTCCGTGGTGACGAACGGCTCGCAGAGCACCTCCGGTCAGGCGGTCTATCCGCTCTCCATCGCCCAATGGACACGCTCCGGCGACTGCACGGTGCAGAAGGGCACCTGGAGTATGGGCTACAGCCAGAGTGACCTGACTCAGACACCGCTCAACTCCACCACGGTCTTCAACTTTTTCTATCCAGACTATCATTATCCAGGCGAGATGGCGAAGGCAGGCATGACGACGCCGGAGTTCCAGCTCACCAATGATTCCAACACCATGAACCTCACCAACTTGGTGGCCGGCGGGTTTCTCATCGGTGGCAACACCAACGGCTTCCAAAGCTTCCGCAATGGCAGTGGTGCCATTCCCATGGACATCAGCCCTTATATGACCGCAGGGCAGACCAGCGACGCCGCCATTCCCACACTCGTGGATACGCTTGCCACACGTCTCATTGGCGGCAGCCTCAACTCAACTGCACGCGCGGCCATCGTCACCTACGTGGCCAACACCTCCAATCTCGCTTATACGGTTGGCAACCCCACCACGACTCAGATGCGTGATCGGGTCCGCGCCATCATCCATCTCATCGTCACCTCCGCCGAATACGCGATTCAGAAGTAACTCCGCATGAACAAGCCTCTTCACGCCCCATTCATTCCACGTCGCCGGTTTTTGCAGCGCTATATCCCGGCCGCCATCGGTCTTGGCGCGCTTGGAAACTCGCTCCGCGACCTCAAGCTCATGAGTTCGGCGATGGCCGCCGGCTCATTCTCCGACTACAAGGCCCTCATCTGTGTCTTCCTCAACGGTGGGAATGATTCCAACAACATGATCATCCCCACCACGGCGGCGGACTGGGCCAATTACAGCGCTGGGCGTGGCACGCCGCTCGCCATTCCGAACACGGATGGAAGTCCAGCAACGGCGCTGGCGCTCAGCTCACGCAATGGAACGACCGGCTATCCCGCCAGCGACGGACGCACCTACGGCTTCCATCCGGCGATGGCGGAACTCGCCACCCATTACAACAACGGCATGGTGGCGCCCGTGTTCAATATGGGCACACTCAGCTTTCCGCTGACCAAGGCTCAGTACAGCGGCAAGTCCGTGCCAAAGCCGCCGCAGCTTTTTTCGCACAGCGACCAGCAGACGCAGTGGCAGACCTCGCTGCCGGACCAGCCATACGTCAGCGGTTGGGCCGGACGCTTGGCAGACCTTTTCTCGTCTCCGCCTGATGTGAATTCGGGCGGCCAGGTGTCGATGGCTGTGACGCTGGCCGGATCGAACATCTTTGAGGTAGGCTCGCAGAACTACGCGCCGCAGTATGCCATCACCACCGGCGGTGCCGTACAACTTACCAGCGTCAACGGGGCCAGGCAGACCGCTCTGCAGTCCATCCTGAATGCCGACAAGCTCTCCGCCGACCTCCAGACCAAAGCCTATGCTGGCGTGCTCGACCACGCCATCACGGAGGCAAACATCCTCAGCACTGCGCTTACAGGGCAGGGAAGCCCCGCATGGTTCAACCGCTTCCCTACCTCCATCACCACTCCAAACGGCGGAGCCACCTTCAACTCCTCGCTCATGTCGCAGATGAAGATGGTGGTGCGGCTCATTGAACTGGGCAGCAAGTCTGTCGCCAGCGGTGGTCTTGGCATGAAGCGGCAGGTTTTCTTCATTCAGGTGGGCGGTTATGACACGCACACAGGCCAGACCAACAATGCCGGCCAAAGCACCGCCAACGACGCCACCGTCGTCATCGGCAGCCAGGCCAATCTCCTGACCGAACTGAGCAAGACACTCAACGCTCTCATCCTGTCATTGGGCGACATCGACACCCTGCGTGGCGGCGGCTCCAATCTGAAGAGCGCAGTCACCGCCTTCACGGCGAGCGACTTTGCCCGAACCTTCCCCACCAACGGCTCTGGCAGCGATCACGGCTGGGGCGGGCACCATCTCGTCGTCGGCGGGGCAGTGAAAGGCGGTGCCACGTATGGCAAATTCCCAACACTCGCTGTGAACGGGCCGGATGACACCGGTATCGGCCGCTGGATTCCCACCACCGCCGTGGATCAATATTCCGCCACACTTGCCTCATGGTTCGGCGTGGACGACACCAATCTCAGCACCATTTTCCCCAACCTTGGCCGCTTCTCATCTTCCAACCTCGGGTTCCTCTGAGCCCGCGTGGTGAGTTCCATTTCCAGCCGATGAACCGACCGCAGGTGTTTTGGATCACAGGCTTACTTGTGATGTTGGCTGCCGCAACATATGTGATGACGCGTTCCGACCAGGAACCTGCCAGCGAAATGGTCAAGGTGCCTGCGAAACCTGCTTTGTCAGTCATTGCCCGACCGCAGGCTGAAGCTCCACCACCGCCGCAGCCAGATGTCAGTGTCGAAAACGAGGCTGCCTCCGATCTTCAGCGCATCACCATCATGCTGCGGGATTACCGCACCATTGCGGGCGACAACCCCATAGGCTCCAACGCCGAGATCATGCAGGCCCTCTCAGGTGACAACCCCAGGCAGGCAAAAATTCTGCCGGACGATCTGCCCCTCAACACCAGCGGCGAGCTGGTGGACCGCTGGGGCACGCCTTACTTTTTCCATCAACTCTCCCGCAACAGCATGGAGATCCGCTCGGCCGGTTCCGACCGCCGCATGTGGACTAGTGACGACATCTTCACACGCTGAGGCGTCTTGATTTGCGACGGGGGATGATTACTGCACCAACACCGATGAGCAGCAGCAGCAGCCTGCTAGGCTCGGGAGCCATTTGGTAAGTCACGCTCAGCGTCGGTGCCGGTATGCCTCCGCCAGGTTGTTCGCGCGAGGCAAAACGTCGCGCTGTGCCTGCCAGATTCTCGCTCTCGCTGATGAGTGCGAAACCATAATTGGTGGACGGAGAGTCCAGCCATGACTGCACATCGGCGACCAGCTCGGGGGATGAACCCCAAAGATAGAGGCCCACGTCGCCCACGGAGGTCGTGGCGCTGGGAACGCTGGCAAAGTCCGTGCCGATTTGCCCTCCCGGCGTAGACCAGTCCGCGCCTACCTCATTGTAATGCCGTTCGCTCCATGTGGTGTCCCCGGTGGCGGCCGGTGCGCCGGTCACTGCACCACCCGCACCTTCGGTCCAGCCTTCCAGCGCACGATAGAGGCCAAAGTCGGAGTTCACCGGCCCGCCATGCTGGTCTGGATCAGGACGGCGGGTGACGTAGAGCGACACCTGCACAGACGTCACGATGGCACCCGCTGGAAGAGTGCTGAGGTCGAAACTAAACAAGGCGCGCGAGTTCGAATACTGCTGGTTCGTGCCAGAGACGAGTGTCGTGCCGCCCAGATTGTAGTCAGGGTGATTTTGGTAGATGGATGTGTCCGCCGCTGCCGTGGTGACGAAAGTGGCGCTGAACGCCGACGCTGCATTCATCATGAGAATAATCACCCCCGGCCACGCAAGACGTGTCAGGATGGAATTCATGCGGAGCACAGTATGCGACACGGGTGTAGAATAATGCGGAGGAAGCCCTGATCAATACGGAATCCCCGTCATTGAGCGACGCGGATGAGCCGGAGCCGGGCAAAGCGCCGTGTGTTTCCGCTCAAAGTTTCGGAGACGGTCACGTTCTTCACCGGGGCCTCACCTGATGCGTCAGATTCAGACAAAAAGCCGGATCCCGAAGGTGTGGCACCCGCCGCACTTTGCGTGATCGTGCTCCATAACAACAGATCATCACTGGTCTGCATTTGGTAGGTGAGGTCGGTAGCGCGGGGATCACGGCGAAAGGTGATCGTCAATGTCGTGGTGCCGCCAGCCGTGGCCACGCCCGCCTGCAAGCCAGCACCGGGGCTGTTGGCAGCCAGCGGGGAAAACGCAAAAGCGTACTCGAACAGATTCTTGATGCCATCGCCATCTGCGTCCGCGCTGTCGTCCACATAGGTTCCAGGCGTTGGATAATACTGCCGCAGCCAAGTCTCACGCCGGTTCAGGGCAGGAGCCGCCGGATTGTAGCTGATGACCAGTTGCGGCTGCACGGCTGCACTCCCTTCGCGACTATTAAAGACCCGGGCCGTCGAGCTGGTGCCTTCATCCCCCACTAGAATCCAGCCGAAGTTGTTCGCGGGTGTGCCGAACCAGCTCTGCACGTCCGCCGCCATCTGCGGCGAAGTCCATGAATAGGCACCCAAAGTGGTGCCCACCGTTGTGGTGGCAGATGCCGCTGCATTGAAAACGCCACCAGAGGTGGCCCAGAGCATCGGATTCGTCGCATCATAAAAACGCGCGTTCCAAGTTGCGTCACCCGTCACCGCTGCCACGCCCGCGCCACCGTTGCCACCGGCCAAAGACGAGCCCTCGCCCCAGCTCGTGTTCAATCGGTAGAGCGACATGGTCGCGTTTGGGTGGCCCGGGTTGCTTGCGGCATTTTTTAAATTCAGCACCATAGACGCCGAGGTCACCTGGGCTCCGCCAGGCAGCCCGGTGCTGACGTCAAAGGATAACAACGCGCGGCGTGGTGCTCCGTTTGCATTGTTGCCAGTGTAGAGGTCACCCAGCGCGTTGCTGTTGTTTGGAAAGTCGGAGTAGATCGAGTTGTCGTGCGCCGGACTCAGTGTTGCCGTGGAGACCTGCGCCTGGACGAGCTTGTAAATCCCGCCAGTCGGCTTGCTGTTTGCATCGAGTTCAAAGGGGCCGCGCGTGATTTTAGTCGCCACATAAATCTCTCCAGCCTCATCACGTCCGAACGCATAAACGCGTGTCGTGAGCGGGTTGCCGCCGGCGATCACGAGACTGCTGAAGGTCCAGTTGCCAGAGCCTGGAGAGGTCTCCTCCACGCCGAGGAGCGTACCATTGGCGGTGGCGATCGACTGGCTGTAGTCGCCAAACACATATTTGCCCTGCAACGCTGGAATCGCCGTGCCGCGATACAGGAAGCCGCCGATGATCGAGGCACCGATCTGCGGCAGCGCCGGTGAGCCCGTAACAACGCCGATGTGCGCATACTGCGCAATGGGCGAGATCAGCGGCAGACCGCTGTTCGGTGCGGTGCCATCGTGCGTGAGCGTGCCCTCCATGACGCGCCAGCCGTAGTTACCACCAGCCGTGATGAGGTTCACCTCCTCCACCTTATCCTGCCCCACGTCCGCTTCGAAGATTTGCCCGCTTCCTCCTGGCCCATCGTCAAAAGAAAAGCGCCAGGGATTGCGCAGGCCAAAAGCATAGATCTCCTCGCGTACGCCGCCACCTGCTCCTGCAAAGGGATTGGTCGGAGGAATGCCATACTGACCGCCGGGTCCGTTGCTTCCCAGCGGATCAATGCGCAGCATCTTTCCCAGCAGCACCGTCTTGTCTTGCGCATTGCCCAGCACTCCCGCAGGCCCCGGCGACGCCGTTCCGCTGCCACCGGTATGTCCATATTGATTATCATGCTGTCCGCCGCCGTCACCGACGCTGATGTAAAGCAGCCCATCGGGCCCAAAGCGCAACTGGCCGCCGTTGTGATTCGACTGTGGCTTGTCATACGCCAGCACCACGCGCTCGGAGCCGATGTCCGCCGCGTTTGGATCTGTCGCGGAAACAGAAAACTCTGAGATCGTGCTGCGGCAGTTCACCGGGTTGCTGCCGCTCGCCGCATTCGGGGAAGGGGCGCTGTAAAACAGGTAGAACTTGCCAAAGCCTAGCAATGGCTGGCCCAGCCCGTCGCGTCGGCTGAAGTTTGGATGAAACGCGATGCCCAGCAGCCCGCGCTCTTCATAGCTCGTGCTCAGCGGGAAAGCGTAGCTGGTGGGGGCCTTGGGTACCAGTTTGGCCCGCAAATCCAGAAATGGCTGCGGCAGCAGCATGCCATCGCGAATGACGTAAACGATTCCTGACTGGTCACACACAAACAACCGACCCGAACCATCACCTGCATTCGCAATGTCCGTGGGCGACACGATCTGCTGCAGGCTCACGGCTTTGAGCGCCAGCGGTGGAAAATCTGCCCGGCCTGCCGTGGTCAGCAGCAATAAGCTCAGCCACAGGATCAAGGATCGGGCGATTTTTTCTGAATTCATTCAAAATGCATTCTCCCAATATCCGAGCGCCGCTGCAAGCCATCAAATGTGATCTTCGCACTCCCGGCATAGGCCTTGTCCCGCGCCTCGACCCGCGTTGCCCCTTGGGCCACCACGGCGAGCACGCGACCGCCATTGGTCTCAAATTGGCCACCGGCATTCTGCTTCGTGCCGCAGTGATAGACGCGCGCTCCGCTCACCGCTTCCAGGCCGGAGATCACATCGCCATTGTGCGATGAGGCGGGATAACCAGCACTCGCGCTGATCAGGCAGATGCTCCATCCGGGTGCGAATTGAATCAGGTCCGGCTGCAGATTGCCCTTGGCCGCTTCAAAGGCGTACGTGGCAAAATCACCGCGCAGCATCGGTAGCACGGCCTCGGCTTCCGGGTCGCCGAAGCGGCAGTTGTACTCGATCACCTGCGGCCCATTGGGAGTCAGCATGAGTCCGAAGTAGAGGAAGCCGCGATACTTCAGGCCGTCTTTCAAAATGCCCTGAACCGTGGGTTGCACGATCTCGCGCTCGATGCGCTGCATCAGCGCCGGTTCTGCCAGTTCCAAAGAAGCCACCGCGCCCATACCTCCGGTGTTGGGCCCTTGGTCGTTGTCACGGATGCGTTTGTAATCGCGTGCCGGCATGAGGATTTGATACGACTCATCACACACCGAAGCGAACACCGAGATCTCAGGGCCGGTGAGACATTTTTCGACCAGCAGGTCGCCTGCGCCAAAGCAGCGCTTCTCCATCACGTCATCGACGAACGCCTCTGCTTCATCCTTCGAGGTACAGACCGCCACGCCTTTGCCAGCGGCCAAGCCATCGAACTTCAGAACGATGGGCATTTCTGTCAGGGCAGCCTTGGCTTCCGCCGCGTTGGTGCAGATCGCGAAATCTGCCGTCGGGATGCCGTGACGCTGTAGAAACTTCTTGGCGAAGGTCTTCGAGGCTTCCAGTTGCGCGATCTCCTTGCGCGGACCCCAGCATGGGATGCCCGCCTCGGCGCAAAGATTCGACAAACCGCTGTCCTTCACGAGCAGCGCCTCTTCGCCCGCCACGCAGAGGTCGATGCCGTTCTGCGTCATCCAGGTGATCAGTTCCGGCAATCCTGCCACATCCACCCTCGTCGCCAGCATCGCGATGGCATCGCTGCCCGGATAGACAAAGAGTTCATGCTTTTGCGGGGATTCGCTGAGTGCGGTGATGAGCGCGTGTTCACGGCCGCCTTTGCCAGTAACGAGGATTTTCATGGGCGGGGATGCTTAGCGTGCCGAATCGCCAGCGCAAGCCTCCTATGGGGGCCAGCGGATCAGGGCTTGCTAAATTGAACGCAGGGACAAAATGAGCCACCGTGGTGATCAATCCCGCGAACCGGGCGTGATTTTCATCTGCACTTCTTTGCCTTCGCGCTGCACGGTGACGGTGGTTTCTTTGCCGATCTTCAGATCGCCCATGACGTAGGTGTAGTCATAGATGTTGGTGATGTCTTTGCCGCCGAGTTTGACGATGACGTCTCCGGCTTTGACGCCGGCTTTGGCCGCAGGGCCGATGGGGGAGACGCCGCTGAGTTTGACGCCTTTAATGTCGCCCTGGGCGTAGTCGGGGATGGTGCCGAGGTAGGCGCGGAGGCCGGTGCGTACGCCCTGGTTTTTCGGGGCCTCCATGGCGATGTATTCGGGTGCGGGATCGGTGGTGGCGATGCCACGGGCGATGAGGCCCATGAGCTTGGCGATCTTGGCGGCGTTGACGTAGTCGATCTTGTCTGAGGTATCGCTGGGCATGTGGTAGTCGGCGTGGGAACCGCTTCAAATAAAACGCGGTGCTGTCGGTGGGCAGGTGGGCGTCGTTTTGCGTGGTGATGGGCAGGCCGATGGGCGCGTTGCGCTTTTCGATTTCCTTGGCCCACAGCGAGCTGCTGCCAAGGCCCTGCAGCACCAGCGTCTTCTGAAAACGGCCGATCATGTCCATGTTCAGGCAAGCGGCGAACATGCCGGTGAGTTTCGCGTTCGGATCGCCCTTGATCATCTTGGCGTAGGCTTCGACGAAGTGATTGCTGCCGAGAAGGCCGAGTTCCTCGCCGCTCCAAGCAGCGAAAATGATGTCGCGCTTGAGCGTGAGCTTGCCCTGCTTTTTCAAATCGGCCAGCCACTGGGCGATTTCGAGCACGGCGGAGGTGCCGGAGGCGTTGTCATCGGCACCGTGGTGGATCTTGTTCACTTCATCGCCTTTGGCGCGAGAGTTTGAGCCGCCGCTGCTTCCGAGGTGATCGACATGTGCGCAGACAATGAGGGGGGCGACGTGCGGATCGGGCTTGTCGCCGTAGGGCAGCACACCGAGCACGTTGCGGCCTTTTTTCTTCTCCTGCTGGATGACGATGTTCGCGGCGAGCGTGCCCTTGCACTCGATGCCGCCCATGAGATCGCCGTTGTCGAGCTTGTCCTGAAGCTCCTTGAGGTTCTTGCCCGCTGTGGAAAGCAGCTTATCTCCCAGCGCATCGGTGATGCTGATGGCGGCGATGCCGCTGGTCGCGAGCGAGGCATCAAACGACAGAGGCGCGAGCTGCTGCACGACTTTACTGTTTGGACCGCTGACGACGATCAAGCCGCGCGCGCCTTTCTGGCGTGCGGTGAGGGCCTTGTAACGTAGGCTGGCGTAGCGGCTGAGATCGTTGCGGCGCTCCTGAGTGATGCCTTCCGGCAGGTAGCGGAAAACGAGCACCCATTTGTCCTTTACGTCGAGGTGCGCGTAGCTGCTGTAGGTCTCGATTTTCTTGCCATCGTTGCCGGTGGCCTCCTCCGGCGTTTCAATGCCGTAACCGGCGAACACGATGCCAGCAGCTTTCACCTCGCCGTTTTGAGAAAAAGAGAGCGGTTTCCAGTCCTCATCGACCTTCGAGTCGCTACCGCTGAACTTCAATTCATTCCCCTCGCCAAGTGCGACACCGGCAGTGAAGTCGAAGTTGTCAAAGTAGGTATCGTCATCGCCGAAGGGCGCGAGGCCGATCTTCTGGAAGACATCCGCCACATACTGGGTGGCGAGTTTTTCACCCTCAGTGCCTGTGAGGCGACCACCCAGCGCATCGCTGGCGAGGTAGGTGACTTGCTGCTTCATGTCTTCGGGACGAATCTCAGCGGCGGTGGCGGCGAAGTCGGGCTCTGGAGTCTTGGAGACAGCCGCATTCGGATCGATCTTGATCCCGAGAGCCGTGAGAGCGTGGTCGTGATTCCAGTTCGCGATGAAAATCTGCGTGGACCCGCCAGACGCACGACCACTGGTCCACGAAATTTTTTTGCCATCCGGAGAGAAGACGGGCAGGCCGTCGAAACCGTCCGTGTTGGTCACTCGCACCGGGTCATGTTTGCCTGCGGCATCGACGATGTAGAGTTCAAAGTTGGCGAAGCCGTTGAGGTTTGTGGTGAAGATCAGATAGTCGCCGCTGGGGTGAAAATACGGTGCCCAACTCATCGCGCCGAGCTTGGTGATGGGTTTTTGGCCACTGCCGTCAGCGTTCATGGTCCAGACCTCGGCCACATCGCCCTTCGGGGTGAAGCGGCGCCAGCAGATGCGTTTGCCATCGGCGCTGAAGAACGGACCGCCGTCGTAGCCGGGGGCATCGGTCAGGCGCTTCACGTTTGTGCCGTCGGCATCGGCGGTGTAGATCTCCATGAAGTACTGCTTGTCGATTTTCAGGCGCTCCTCGTCCTCCTTGCTGAGCGTGGTTTCGTAGGCCTGACGGTTGCTGGCGAAGACGATCTTGGTGCCGTCCGGTGAGTAGTCACCCTCGGCATCATAACCGCGTGTGTGCGTGAGTTTTTTGAGCGATTTGTCCACCAGCGAGTATTCCCAGATGTCGTAGTGCTCGTCGTAGTCCCATGAGTAGCGGCGCACCTTGGAGTTCTTGCGCTCCTCATACTCAGCGGCTTGCAGCATTTTCGAGTCGGGATCGGTGTGGGTGGAGGCGAACAGCACGCGTTTGCCATCGGGATGAATCCAGGCACAGGTCGTCTTGCCCATGCCGGGTGAGATCCGCTCTTGATCCCCCGTTTCGAGGTCCATGAGGTAGATCTGGTAAAACGGATTTCCCTCCTCGCGCTCGGACTGGAAAATCATCTCCGAGCCATCGGCGGAGAAGTAGCCCTCACCGGAGCGTTTGCCCTCAAAGGTGAGCTGGCGGGGAGCTGTGATGAAATCCGCCTCGGTCTGGGCAAAGACGGCGGTGGAGAGGAAAAGGAAGGCTAGCAGGCGCATGGTTGAGTCAAAGAACATACGTTCGCCGGGGATGTTTGCAGAAACTTTGCGCATGCATCCGGCTCCAATCCGCGTTTGATCCGCCCCGACCCTTTTTCCGACCATGCGCACACTCCCCCTGCTCGCTCTATTTTCCCTGCTGATTTCTGCCGCCGCCGAACCGGTGTCTCTGTTTGACGGTAAGACGCTCAAAGGCTGGGAGGGCGAAACGACCCAAGTCTGGCGGGTGGAAAACGGGGTGATCGTGGGCGGATCGCTGGAGGGGAATCCTCAAAATGAATTCCTGACCGCGAAGAAGGTGTATCGGAATTTCATCCTGCGACTGGAATACAAACTGGAAGGCACGGAGGGCTTTGTGAATGGCGGCGTGCAGTTCCGCAGCGTGCGCATCCCGCAGCCGCCGAATGAGATGAGCGGCTATCAGGCGGACATCGGCGCAGGCTATTCGGGCTGCCTGTATGATGAATCGCGGCGGAAAAAGATGCTGCTGCAACCAGCTAAGGAACTGATCGAGAAAGCCGAGAAGCCAGGTGAGTGGAACTCGTATGAGATTCGCGCCGAGGAGCAGCGCATTCAGTTGTTCGTGAACAAAGTACGCACGGTTGATTACACTGAACGCGAACCGGGCATCGATTTGAAAGGGCTCATCGCCTTGCAAATCCATGGCAAATGCAAGGCGCAGATTTCGTACCGCAACATCACCATCGAGGCCCTGCCGGACGCGATGGTTCCCGAGGAGAAGGATGTGCTCAACCGCTTTGGCAATCCGGGGGCAGCAGTGGCGAAACATGAGCCGTTCAAAGATGGCAAGTTCGTCCTGGAGCAGGACGAAGTCATCGTGATGGCGGGCCAGGAGAACCTAGTGCGTGAGCAGAAGGTGGGTGATTTTGAGGCGGTTTTCGGGATGGCCTATGCGGCCAAGCAGCCGAGCTTTCGCTCGATGGCCTGGGAAGGCGACACGGTGTATGAGCAGTGGCGAGATTTGAATTTTGGCGACTGGAAGGCACAGCTCGATGCAGCGGGTGGGAGCATCGTGATCGCGCAATTTGGCCAGACGGAGTCGTTTGATGGCGTGAAGCGGTTAGCGGAGTTCAAGTCGGCCTACCATCGTCTGCTGGACCAGTTTTCCGCCCAGACACCGCGCCTGGTGCTGGTGTCACCGATGCCGTTTGAAAAGCCCACGGCATCGCATGCGCCAGATTTGACGCAGCGAAATGCCGATGTGAAGGCCTATGCCGAGGCGGTGCGCGAGGTGGCAAAGCAACGCGGCGCAGTCTTTGTCGATCTGTTCACACCTTTGTCGCTTACGGCGGCGAAGGCTCGCATCACCGACGACGGTCTGCATCTGAATGCGCATGGATTGCGCGTGGTGGCGCAGCAGATTGCACAGCAGCTCGGAGCTTCGTCGAGTGACGCCGATGATCTCACCGCACTGAAGGCGGCAATTGTGGAGAAGAACCGCCTGTGGTTCGACTGCTGGCGTCCGGCCAACTGGTCCTTCGTGTATGGCGACCGCGTGACGCAGATGTTTGGCAAGCCCGCCAAGGATGCGCCGTCGCTGCGTGAGAGCTTTGAAGAACGCAAGCCGCTCGTCGCCAAACTCGACGCGCGCATTCATGCGCTGACCAAGGGCGAGAAGGTGAAGGATGAGTCAAAGCCAGAAGCGCATGTGGCCACGGAAACAGTACTCACACCGGAGCAGCAGATGGCGTCCTTCACAGTGGCGGAAGGATATGAGATGAATCTTTTCGCCTCCGAGGTGGAAGGTGTGGCGAAGCCGACGCAGTTCTGCTGGGATGAGCGCGGCCGCCTGTATGTGGCCTGCTCTCCAACGTATCCGCAGACCCGGTTGGGCATCAAGCCTTCCGATTTCATCCTCGTGCTCGAAGACACGGATGGTGATGGCAAGGCGGACAAATCCACGCGCTTTGCGGAAGGTCTGACCATGGTGCAGGGCGTGGAGGTGGGCGCGGGAGGCGTGTATGTCTGCGACTTCGACCAGATTGTGCATCTCAAAGACACGAACGGTGACGGCAAGGCTGACGTGACGAGCGTGCTGCTCTCCGGCTTCGGCATCGGCGACACACATCAGCTGGCGAACTCGATCTGCCATGGTCCTGATGGCGCACTGTGGTTCACGCAAGGCCTGCATGCGTTTTCACGCGTGGAAACGGCATGGGGACTGGCCAAGCTGGAAAAAGCGGGCGTGTGGAAACTGAACCCACGCACGCAGAAGATGGCGGCTTACTTCAACGGCGGCAAGGCGGGGCACAACTGCTGGGGCGTGGCGTTTGATGACTACAACCAAGTCTTCCACAAGAGCGGCGACCGTCCGGTGGGTTATTACAGTTTGCCTGGACTCGTGGCACTGGCTGATCCTGATGAATACCATCCGACCGGGGCCTTGTTTGACTCGAATCCCAAGACGAACAGCCTGGAGTTTATCGGCACCAAGGCGCTGCCGGATGACATCCAGGGCTGCGCGCTGATTGGCGGCTACTTTGGCAATGTGGTGGAACTGCATCGCCTCGAAAATGACGGCTCAGGCTTCAAGAGCATGCAACTGCCGAAGCTGGTGAAATCGAGCGACACCTCGTTTCGTCCGGTGGATGTGAGCATCGGGCCGGATGGCGCGATGTATCTGTGCGACTGGTTCAATCCGGTGATCGGCCACTACCAGGCCAGCTATGCGGACCCACGCCGTGACCGTTCGCATGGCCGCATCTGGCGCATCACGGCCAAGGGTCGTGCTCCCGTCAAACAACCGAAGCTGGCGGAGATGAAGCCAGCGGAACTGCTCGAACATCTGAAATCACCGGAGCGCTGGACGCGCTATCAGGCGAAGCGCCTGCTTTTTGATGCACCCACGGAAGAGGTCTTGAAAGCGGCGGATGAGTTCATCGCGCAGAATGACGATGAACACCTGCTGATGGAGGTTTGCGGCGTGTTTGAATCGCATGAATCGCCGCGTGAGGGGCTGGTGAAGCGCCTGCTCAAGGCGAAGGACGCCCGTGTGCGCGCCTACGGTGCAAGAGCGACGGATTCGCTGGAGCTTTTGACCCAGGCGGTGCGTGACGAGAACCCTCGCGTGCGTCTGGAAGCCGTGGTGGCCTGTGCGCATGTGACCAAACCCGAGGCCGTGGAAGTGGCAGTGCAGGCGCTCGACCTGCCGACGGACAGATTCCTCGACTATGCCCTCAGGCAGGTGGTGAAGAGCCTGAAGCCGACGTTCCAGCCAGTCATGGCAAAGCTCACCTTCGGCGGCAACTCCAAGCATGCCGAGTATGTGCAGAAGATCGCCAGCGCCGCTGCCGTCGTCGATCATCCGGGCAAGCTGGTTTATGACGCGCTGTGTCTGAACTGCCATCAACCCGAGGGCAAGGGCCTGCCGGGCATCTATCCTTCGATCACAGGGAGCGACTGGGCGGCAGGAGATCCAGACCGCCTGATCAAAATGCTGACCCACGGTCTCAGTGGTCCGATTCGCGTGAATGGCGAGGAATTCAAGCAGCTTGCCCCCCTGCCAATGCCCCCCATGGGCCTGAATGACCAGCAGGTAGCCGATGTGCTGAGCTACGTGCGGGCCAATTTCAGCAACCAAGCTCCCGCCGTGACGCCTGAGCAGGTGAAAACCGTGCGTGCGGCCATCGAGGACCGCATGGTACCCTGGACGGCGGACGAGCTGGTCAAGTAGGAGAGGACAAAAGGTTTCGTAGCTAGCATTGAACTTGCTTCAATCTGCGGCATCGAATGAGCGTGCCTTCTTATGCCCCCAAAAAGACCCGCCGCTGGTGGAGATGGATCAAACGACTCCTGCTGGCTGGCCTTGTGCTGCTGGTGCTGGCCGTCGTTTTCCATGCGCCGTTGCTGCGCTGGGCGGTCGGCTACGGCGGCCCCCTTGGGGCCGAGATGGCGGGGATCAAGCTCAAGTGGCAGGTGGACGGCTCTGTACTGAGTGATTTAAAGCTCGACCACATCGAAGCCAGTGGCTCGCTGGTGGAGCATGCGACAATTGGCAAAATCGAAGTGAACTACGATGCTTCAACATCGACATCGTGAAGAGCGTGGTGGTGAAAGACGCGGATGTGGCGCTGGATCTGCGCAAGCTGGCGAAGGATGAAAAGGTCGTGATGAAAGTGAAGCAGTCTTCCTCTGGCAAACCACCGCCGCTGGTATGGCCGAAGGTGATCGACATCGAGAACGTGAGTGCCGAAGTGACGCTGGCAGACGGGAGCAAGGTCACGGTGCGTGGTCTGAGCCTGCGGGTGGGCGAAGGCATGCCGGGGATTTTTGAACTCGCCGAGTTCAAGATGGAGCCCGGTGATCTGCGTGTCGCAAATGTGAAGGCGCAGGTGCAATGGGGCGAGCGCACACTGACCATCGCAGGCCTCGATCTGCCGTATGGAGGCAAGGTGAAGTCACTCGCGGTAGATTTGAGCGAATGGGACAAGGATGTGGCCAGCGTAAAACTCGATGCTGGCATGGGCCAAGCCGCCGTGGTCGTCGAAGCGCTGGCGCGTGGCATTTTTGGCGGCGAGATGCAGATGAAGGCCGATGTGCGTGTGCGAGATCTGGCATCGGCCGAATTGCAGGCCTTGAAGTTGCCGGAGGGCGTCGCGTTCGGGCCGGTGAGTGTGGATTTGCACGCCGAGGGTAATCCGCTGAAACCGACAACGCTGTCGGCGGATGGCAGGATCAGCATTCCAGATGTGCGGGCTGCGGGGGCCATGCTGGACTCGATCACCACCACGCTGGAGGTCAAAAATGGGGTGGCTCGTGTGCAAGAATTAAAGGTTCTGCGCGGCGACAACGAAGTGTTGGCAGAGCTGGAGGCGAAGCTGGCGGAGGATGTGATGAAATCCCCCTGGACGGCCAATCTGAAGGCGAAGATCGCCGATGTGACGCAGCTGCTGGCGAATCCGCCACCGGCACGCGGCTTGATCGAACTGACGGCTGATGCCACGGGAATCGGTGCCACTCCGACGAAGGTCGCGGTGCAGGTGAACGGCGCAGAGATGGGCTTTGAAAGCTACCGGCTGCCCAGGCTGGCCGTAGAGGTGAGTCTGGATGGCAAGGCAGCCAAGGTGAGCGTGCCTGCACTGATGCTGGGTGCAGGAAATCGCGTGGATCTGAATGCGACGATGACGATGGATGATGCAATGCCCGTGAATGCGCAGTGGCAGATCCAAATTGATGACCCGACGACTTTGATGCAAACACTGGGGCTGCCGCCGCAGGATAAACCGGTGATAGCAAAAATCGCCACATCGGGCAAAGCTGCCTTCAAGGTGAATGATCTGATGAATCTGGATGCCGATGTCGATTTGAGCCTGAAGGAAGGGCGGTATGGCGATGCGCCGCTGCCGCTGATCGAGATGAAGGTGAATGTTGCTAAAGGTATGGCAATCCTGCAGCCTTTCCGCATCGTGGTGGACGATAAGAACCGCATCGAACTGAAGGGCAACGTCAAGCTGCAGGCTCCCTGGGGTTTTGATCTGAATGGAGACGTAGCGCTGCCTCAGCTCATGAGTTTGAACCCGCTGCTGGCAGCCGTGAAAGCGCCTGCCATTGAGTCGGGAAGCCTTGGGGTGAAGCTGAATGTTAGCGGAGACGCTAGCCCGTGGCGAGGTGAAGGCCGCGTCGAGATGCAGGCGGCGAAGGTGAAGGTGGCGGGCATGCCGGAGGCGGCTGATGTGGATTTGAAGACGACGTTTGCCGGCACCACGGCGCAGATCGAGACGTTGCAGGCTTTGCTGGGACCGTGGAAGCTGCTCACCAAGGGCGCGGTGACGGACAAAGAGGCCCATTTGAGCGAGCTAAGTTTGTGGCAAAAAGACCGTCAGTTGATGAGCGGGCATGCACGTGCGCCGTTTGATGTAATGCAGACCGGCGTGGCGAATGGTGTCCCGCTGGATGTGGTGCTGAATGCACATGAGCTACCGATTCATGACATCGCAGAGGCGGCCGGTGTGAAGAGTGTTCCTCCAGGATTGCTGAGCGTGGATGTGAAGATCGGTGGTCGGCTGGACACGATGGATGCCTCGGTGAAGGTGGGTTTGAAGGAACTGAAAGCTCCCGGACTGCCGAAGTCGTTTCAACCGGCCATCGTTGATGTGCTGATGACGCTGAAGGCGGATCAACTGGGACTCGATGTGAAGGTGGTGCAGGCACCGATGCAGCCTTTGACGTTGAAGGCGGCAGTGCCGGTGGTGCTGACGAAACTGATCAAGGAGCCTGCACTCGCGATGGATCTGCCTTTGAAGGCCACGCTGGACCTGCCGGAGAGCGATCTGAGTTTTGCGCGTGAGTTTGCCCCTGATGTGGTGCGGTCGGTTCCGGCCAAATTGAAACTGCATGCAAGCGTGGGCGGCACAGTGAAAGCACCGCTGCTTGATTCGGCACTCGATCTGAATGCGCCGGAGATCGACTTCGTGAGCGCGGACATGCCGAGCGTGCATAATCTGCGCGTGAAGGTGCATTCCCATGACCGCAAGGTGACTCTGGAAGACATCTCGGTGATGCTGGCCGGCGGCAAGGTTCGGCTGGGCGGAACGCTGGATGCCGCAAACCTTGAGGACCCGAAGTTTGACCTGAAAGTGGAGGCGCTTGAAGCCCTGGTGATGCGGAATCCGACTTCAAGTGTGCGTGCAAACGCAGACATCGCCTGCGTGGGCAGCCTGAAGGCAGCGCGTGTGAGCGGCACAGTAGAGGCCGTGCGTGGCCGCATTTTTCAGGAGGTGGACCTGCTGCCAAATGTCATGGGCATGATCCAGCAGGGCGAAAAACTGCCACCGCCACCACCTTCGACCTCAAAGATTGAGCAAAAATTGACTCTGCCGCCCATGCTCAAGGATTGGACGTTTGATCTCAATGTTCGGACACGTGATCCTGTGGTGATCGCGGGGAATCTGATGAACGGGGCCATCTCGGCAGACATCGCGCTCGGCGGCACAGGTGCAGCACCACGAGTGACGGGTTTCGCCAATGTGGACCGCATGGTGCTAAAGCTGCCGTTCAGCCTGTTGAAAATCACCAAGGGAGTGGTGACGATGAATCCAGACAATCCATTCACCCCCAAGCTTGATGTGCGTGGTGAATCGCGCGTGGGGAGCAATGACATCACCCTGTATGTCTATGGCGATGCCTCGAATCCTAAAACACGCTTTACCAGCACGCCGCCGCTGTCCGAGGCTGACATCGTGACACTGCTGGGCACGGGGATGACGCTGGGCGGTGACAATGCCCAGATGGCGAGCGAAGCGATGACGCGCGCCGCCTTTATCGTTATCGCCGAGACCTACCGGAAAATCTTCCACAAGAAAAAGACGGTGAGCGCCGAGCCGCCACGGCTGCACACGACGTTCAACCCTTCAGGGGCAGACCGTACGAACGACAGCATGCAGGCAATGTATGAGATCACGCCCAAAGTAAGGTTTATCGGCCGCTTTTCGCAGACGGGCCGCATGAAGGCGCTTCTGGGCTATGTGCTGCGTTTTGGCAAGGCCGCGAGAGCGATGGATGAAGACCCCCAATGATGAATGATGCAACCAGCCTGATGAACGCCAGCCGGTTGCGATGCAGCCGGCTGATCCTGCTGACGCTGTTTTGCCTGATGGTGGGCGCGTGGGCGCATGAGGTGCATTTCGGCCAGACGACGGTTCATGTAGATGGTGTGGAAGAAGCGCAGTGGGAAGACCTGCGCTCCATGCTGATGGACCAGCTCACGCTGAATGGCAGCGGCCCGGCGGGGGAGCCGCTGGCGGATGACCTGGCGTTTTTTGTGCGTCAGCATTTCATCCGTGAAGGATGGCCGGATGCGGAAACAGCTTGGAAAATGGAGCGGGGCGGGATTCATCTGACCGTGAAACCGGGCAATGCCGTGCGCGTGGGAACGGTGACGCTGACAGGCGAAATGCCGCTGCCGGAGGAAGAACTGAAAAAGTATCTGATGAAGCCAACGCTGGAGCGTGAGGATGTGGATAAAAAACTGCCGCAGTGGGTGGAGGCGGACATGCAGCAAGGCGCCGGGCTGGTGCAGCGGCGGTTGCGTGCCGAAGGTTATTTGAATGCGGAGACATTGCTGCTGCCTGCACCGGCCACCGGCGCGGACATGCGGCGTGATTTGACGCTGGAGATCAAGCCGGGTCCGAAGTTTATCTTTGGCCGGGCATCCATTACCGGATCGCCAACTGAGCTGGAGAAACTGACGCAGGCAGAAATGACGCAGGCGCGTGGGACGCCCTTCAATGAAGCGCGGGTGCAGCAGATACAGCAGCGGCTGGATTCGATCTGTGCCGAACATGGCTGGCTGCATGCGGCCACGACGGCGGACTACACGCTGGGGAAATCTGGTGGCACGGTGGATGTGGTGTTTCGCGTGCAGGCCGGTGAGCGGGTGCGGATTTCCCGCATCACGACTCACGAAGCTTTCAGCCGTGGTGCCAAACGTGTGCTCCTGGCGAAATTCAAACCTCTGACTGGCCAGATTTACCAAGCAGAAGAAGCGGACTTTTTCTTCAAGAGAGCCCTGGACACCGGCATGTTTGCGCTGCTCGACACCAAAGTGCTGCCTGAAAACGGCAATATGGCAGCAGGCAATCTCCGCATCACCGGCGAGGAGGCAAAACCTGTGACCGTGGGTTTTGAGCTGGGTTTTGACACCTTCCTCGGTCCGCAGGCAGGTGTGACCTACAAGAACACGAACTGGCGAGACACGGGCAACACACTTGCGGCGGAGCTCAGCTACAGCATGGCGGGACCGGTGGGCTTTGTGAGCGTGACCAATCCTGCGGTGTTTAATTCACAGCATTCGGCAACAACGCGTTTCGCACTGGAGCAGTTCAACCGCTTTGAATACGACCGCATCGGTACGGCGCTGAGTTTGGATGTGGCAAGGCGGGTGGATCAGGCACTGAGCTATTCGGTGTTCATCGGCACCACCGCGAACACCGTCAGCTCCAAGATGCTCACGTTGAAACAAACCGGTCCCACCAACTACTCACTGATGAACCTGGGAGCGAACGTGATGTACGACGGGCGGGACAGCCCGGTCCTGCCAAAGAAGGGCTGGTATATCTCCGGCCGTATTGAAAGCTCCACCGACGCGTTGGGTTCTGGTGTCAGCTTTGTACGCTCAGATCTGCGTGGCGCTTGGTATATCCCGATCACCAAGAAATTCCGTTTCGCCACAGGCGCTGAACTGGAGACGATTCAAGGAGCGTCGGCAGATAAAATCCCCATCGACAGCCGAGTGTTCAATGGCGGGCCGTACAGCGTGCGTTCCTTCGGCCAGCGCAAGCTCGGCCCCGTGACTCCGGGCGGCACGCCGCTGGGCGGGACGTCGGCGCTGTTTGCCAGCGCCGAGTTTTCCTATGAGATCATGGCCAATTTTGAGTTTGCCGTCTTTGGGGACATCGGCAGTCTGGGACGTGGAAACAACTCCTCACCACTGTCGTATTCCTCGGACTTCCGCGAGGCCATTGGCGCAGGTTTGCGCTACCATCTGCCCTTTGGGCCGATCCGCATTGACTACGGGTACAATCCCAATCGCCGCGCCGGTGAACAGAGCGGGTTCCTACATGTAACGGTGGGGTTTGCGTTCTGAGTCAGGTCCTTGCGGTTTTCTTGCTGAAGCCGCCCACGACCGTGTGGTAACTGCCCCAGAGCACGAGGATACCGCCCACCGCCTGCGCGAGCGTGAAGGGTTCTGCAAACAAGGTGATGCTGGAGAGCGAGATGACGACGGGCACCGTCATTTGGAAGGCTCCCCCCGCCGCGACAGAGAGGAAGCGGAAGCCCTCGGTCATCGCCAGTTGGCCGACGCTGGCGCACAACGCCGCAGCCGTGAGCAGCACCACGTCCATCGTGTTCAACGACGTGAAATGTGCAGCAGCAAGCGGCAGGGAAAGAAGGAGCGCGTAGATGCACTGCGATGAAAAGATAGTGGCGCTGGTTTCCGTGCGTGTGAGCTGACGGATCACGACAACGACCGCCGCAGCGAGAACAGCTCCGGTAAGCGCGATCATTTCGTGATGTCCAAACTGTGCCATCGTCCCCGGTGCCAGTCCCGTGAGCAGGCTCAAACCGGTCAGCGCCAAAAGGATGCCGCACAGCTTCACCAGCCCAAGCCGCTCATGCAAAACAAAAGCGGCCATGATGGCGGCAAAGATCGTCCAGGTGTTGCCGATGAGCGTGGCCTTGCCGGCCCCCAGCGGTCCGATGGTGGTGTAGTACGCCGCCGTGCCCAACGCGCCGAGCACACCCCGCGAAGCCAGCAACCAGCTCTGAAACGAGCGGCGCAGTTTCAGCGAGCCTGAAGGGGCAAAGAGAATGACTGTCAAAAGCAGACCGACGACTGCACGAAATGTCATCGACATCCACGGGTCAATATGGCGATGCGAGGCAAGGTCTTTCAGCAGCAGGGCATTGCCGGAAAAACAGGTGAGCGAAAGCAACATCGCCTGCGCGCCGCGCCGGGGATGATGTTGGAGTTGTGTATCAGGGGAGCTCATGGAGGTACCGGTCTGAGGGCTACCTTCTGGCATCATATCTGATAATCTTGTCTCGTGATGATGAGCGCATTTCGCGCAGGTTCCTCAGACCATGGGGTCAGGCATGCCAAAGGGCGGGATGAGAAATGTGAAAGTGCAAATCTGATCTTCACCTCCCGTTTTTCGGATTATGTCGCAACAGTTGATTTCATCGCGAGTATTACACGAACCAATACAAGCAGTGACACTTAGCTGCTGTACCGCAGGTATCCGCATGAAAGCTCTTCCCCTGATATCCCTGTTGCTCGCTATCACTTCCGTGCTCACAGCGAAAGACACGCCGCCGGAAATGCCGCAGCAGGTCGCGAGTTTTGGCGCAGCAGGCATGCCTGATGGCTCCTTGTATTTTTACGGGGGTCACAGCGGTAAGCGCCATAAGTACAACCGTGACGATGTGAATGGTGGCTTGTTCCGCTGGAAGCAGCGCGCGGACAAGTGGGAGGCTCTGGCACAGGATGAACCTGCACAGGGGGCATCCCTCGTCGCAGTAAAGGATGGAGTGATTCGAATCGGTGGCATGGCCGCACGCAACGCGAAGGGCGAGAAACAAGATCTGTGGTCGAGCGAGACTGCGGCACGTTCCCCTGCCGAAAATGCCACAGCGCCGTTCCAGCCATGACAGCATCGTCAGTGGTGACACTCTCTACGTCATCGGTGGCTGGCGGATGGAAGGTGATGCGGATTCCGTGTGGCATGACACCTATCTGACGCTCGATTTGAATAAGGCTGAAGCGACATGGCAAAGTCACCCGCAGCCGTTCAAACGCCGCGCCCTTGCTGTGCAGACCGTCGGCACGAAGGTCTATGCCATCGGCGGCATGACCGATGACAATGAATTGAGCTGCGCTGTTTCGGTTCTCGATACGACGACAGGCTCGTGGAGCGATGGCCCTGTGCTGCCTGCTGACAAGATCGGCGGGTTTGGGTTTGCCGCTATCTCGCAAGCCGGACGTCTGTTCGCCAGTGGACTGACGGGTCGGTTGCTTGAATTGCGCGGTGATGCCTGGGTGGCGGTCGCCAAGCTCGCCCATCCACGGTATTTCCATCGGTTGTTGAGCGGCGGAACTGGAAAGCTCATCGCCATCGGTGGCGAAAACCGAGAAGGCGACAAACCCGCGCCGGAAGTCATGGTACTTCCAGCTGCAGACTCAGCCCCCCTGCCAGACGAACCGGCGAAACCGGCAGGCAAATCGTCCTAAAGTCTGGCTGCACCTGTCCTTGAAAGTTATCGCCCTCGCTGGTTTTTGCGGCGGATTGATCCGGCCTCAGATTCTTACTTTTCTTTAACCGTCCAGTACAGCGAGGCGCTGTGACTGGTGATGCCGAATGGGACTCCGTTGAAGAAACCTTGCAGCTCTTCGGAATAACGAGCGACGGCAAGCAAGTACTGGCCGGGCTTGGAAATGTCTGGCGCACGCACGTAGCCCTCGGCATTGGCCTGGAGTTTCTGCTCGCTAACCTTGGGGGAGAAGAACAGCAGTTCGACACCGCCGAGGGGCTTGCCACGGAAGTAAACCCGCGCTTCGCCGGGCTTGCCGGTGGGAACGACGTCCATCGTCATCGCAGGTGTACCGGCACCCGCGCCTTCCGGCTGCCAGCGGCAGTAAAAGATGGGCGCGCGGGCGGGCTTGTCCTCATGCAACTGGCGCACGGTGAACTGTGCCTGGGCAAAAGCAGGCCGGCCACCATCAACTTTACCAAGGGAAAAGTGATCCTTCTTTTTGACCATATCCAGAATCTGTGGCTGACCTTTGTCGTCGATCGTCCAGCCGGAGACTAGCACGAAGGAATCGAGATGCCCGGGCGAAACTTCGTATTCATCTCCCCACTGCGCAAAGCGCACGCCCAGGCCAGCATGGTCCGGGAGCTCTTCGATCCAGAGTGAGTGTGCGGACGCAGCCAGCGGCAGCAGGCTGAAAACTGTGAGGGCGATAAGTGAGCGGATCATAATCGGTCTGGTTAGCGTGGGCTTGCGTCCACATTGACCTCATTAGGCAACCAGATCAATGATTGCACAAACGAAGCGGCGTGCTGCCGGAGCCGCGGGATAGAAGCGAGTCATGCAAACTGTTCTCTCCGTCACGTTTCTTCTCCAAATCGTCATGCATCTGTGGCAGCATCGTCACACGACATGAACACTCCCACTCGCATTCCGATCCACTCGGCGTCATTTCACACGACGCGGTGGACTCGTGTCTGTCTTGCCAAGTTGGACTCTGAGGATGGTCGCTGGGCGCTCTCGGACTTGTGCGATGCATATTACGAGCCGGTTGTGGCGTACCTCCGCCACCAGTTTAGGGATGAGGATGAGGCGCGAGACATGCGTTCTTCGCCAAGATGCTCGCGGGTGGCACTCTTCAGACAGCCCAGCAGCAGCGTGGCAGATTCCGGTTTTACCTGCTCGGTGCGGTAAAGCATTTCGTGGCGCACCAACATGAAGCGGAATCAAGGCAGAAGCGTGGTGGCGGACTCGCCCAGTTCTCGCTGGATTCCGACACAGCCGATTCTCCCTCGCTCCAAGTGCCGGACGATTTGAGATCGTCACCCGAGGCCGTTTTTGACAGGCAATGGGCCATCACAGTGCTGGAGCGGGCGATGCAGGCGCTCGATGCAGAATGCAAGGCGCAAGGCAGGCCTGAGCTTGTGCATCAGATGCGCCCCTGGCTGCTTGGTGAGTCAGGTTACGGCGACCAAACCGCCGCCGCCACAGTGTTGGGTCTCAGCCTGCCAGCAATGAAGGCGGTCATACATCGCCTGCGGTCGCGTTTTCGACATCACGTGAAGGCCGAGGTCGCTGGCACGCTGGAAAACGTGGCTTCAATAGAAGAAGAGATGCGCGCATTGTTCGCCGCGCTGGCGGGTTGAAAAAAGATCGCAACCATTTCCCTGCCGCACGGCATGATAGGTATGGCCCCTCTAGTACCAGACCCCAAATGCCCGCTCTGCGGGAAGGCCCTTCCAGCTGATGCCGTGCGTGGATGCTGTCCCAGCTGCCTTATGGCGGGCGCCATGCAGCCAACCCATCCCGGCGACTCCGCCGCTGCGCTGCCGCCTCTTTCACCCGAGGAAATCGCGCCATACTTCCAGCAGATCGAAATCCTCGCCTGTCTGGGCCGTGGCGGCATGGGTGTGGTTTACAAGGCGCGGCAAAAATCACTCACCGCCTCGTCGCACTCAAACTGCTGGCACCTGAGCGCGCCAATGATCCGCAGTTTGCGGCACGCTTTGAGAAGGAGGCCCATGCACTCGCAGCACTGAATCACCCTAATATTGTAGCCGTGTATGATTTTGGCCGAGCCAGCGGCTTTTACTATCTGATGATGGAGTTTGTCGATGAAGTGAACCTTCGGCAACTTCTCCAAACGAAGCAGCTCACGCCCAAGGAAGCCTTGAGCATCGTGCCACCCGTGTGCGAAGCGCTCCAATGCGCGCATGACAACGGCATTGTCCATTGTGACATCAAACCTGAAAACCTGCTGATCGACAAAAATGGCGTCGTAAAGATCGCTGACTTCGGCATCGCGAAGATTGTTGAGGCATCCAGTGAAGGCGAGGTGTGCGCTACATTGGCGGGCACACCCGATTATTCCGCCCCTGAGCAAATCAATGGCACGACCGATCATCGCTCGGACATATACAGCCTCGGCGTGGTGCTCTATGAGATGCTGACGGGTGAACGCCTGAAGGAGCACCTCGAAGCGCCTTCCAAGCGTGTTCAGGTGGACCTGTGCATCGACGAAGTTGTGTTGAAGGCGCTTCAGAAACGGCCTGAACTCCGTTTTTCAACGGCGGCGGACATGCGGCATTCGATTGAAGCACTGGTCGTGCTGTCAAGACCCGGCATTCCTTTCAGCCCTTCGATTCCGCGCTATCGCCTTGGCCAAAAGACGGTCTTCGCCCTTGCTGCGGTATTTCTGTTTGCTGTGACCTCCTGGGTCATCATTCAATATGGCCTTCGAAAGCCCAAGACAGGCATACCGGCGCGGATTGGGTGGACTGCAACCTGGGCCATCTGTCCGATGCCTTCTCCGAGAATATCCTGATTGGCAAAAGTCCCTACAGCCTGACGGTCCATGGCATGGCCGACACTCATGGCATCAGATCGGTGCAGCGCCACACGCGCTTGACTTGGGCCTGACAGGGAATCTGGACGGTCACCTGAGCGGCATTCCCGGCTCGTCATTTATGACCCTGCGGCTGAAAGTGGACGGAGACACCCTCCGCCTCCAGTTTCAAAGCAAGCAGTCGAGCGCAGGGCCTCCACGCTCATGGCAAGCATCCAACGATTTCACCACGCGGGTAGGAAAGTGGTGCCGACTTCGGGTCATTTTTGCGCGCGTGGATGAGCAGACGATCCGCGTGAACGGTGACGTTTGTGAAATGGATCGTGACGGCAATGCAGGCCCCAAGATAGGCTTCTTTCTCCCGCGCAACTTTGCAGAACCGATCTTTCCAGTGAAGGAGATTCTGGATGACCACGACGTGTGGGTGGCACTCCGAGCCCATGGCCCTGGAGGTGCGGCGTTGCTCGATGACCTCCAAATCCTGGCCTGTCCGCTCCCGTCTGCTCAACGAGAAAAAAACTAACGCGCCATTACGCAACCACAGCGGCGAATTCAACCAAACTCCGCACCAGCATGAAGATCGAAGGAATCAAAGGGTGTTTCGACAAGACACACGGCTTATTCTATTTCGCCAGAATGTGCTCCAAGATCCGGCTGCACAACCAAGGCAGGCTGCCGTACGATTATCACGGAATGCTTGGCCAGGGCTTTGACGGGCGGACATGCCGTTATCTGCGCGTTGATTATGAGGATGTCAGAGACCAGGTGTTCTCGGGAAAAGCCGACACAGAAGTGCTCGATTGGTGTTTTGCGAATGGCCGCCAGCTTTCCGATGAGGAGGTGCTTATCTATAACAGTCTCATGAGCAAACGAGGCTGGCACGACGACGAGACAGATGGATTCATCCCCGAGATGATCCGATAGTATGGCCTGCCGAACGACGGCAATGTTTTGACCGATTTTGATCTCATCGAAATGGACGAGGGTCGCTGGTACCCTGACATGTGGCGGGATGCCTGGATAAAGAAGCTGCCCGAGCCGGCAAAGAAACAGAACATTGAAACCATGCATATTTACACCCCGCCCAAGTTCACAAACCCTCGCCCCGCTGTTAGGTGCCCTCAGATTTAACATGCGACCGCGAGCAAGAACTGCCCTGGCTTGGAGATGTCTGGCCCGAGCATAACTCTCGGCATCGGCCCGATGTTTCTGCTCGCTGACCTTGGGGGAGAGTAGCAGCCGTTCGACACCGCCGAGGGGCTTGCCACCGATGGGGCAAAGGCGGGTTCCGCACGAAGATGCAGGCTGACCGGAGCCGGGTCAGAATCGCAAGTTGAGGTCATTGCGGCAAACCTCCCACTGGAAGGGGGCGACATACTTATTAGCCGCAAGGGGTAGTCTATTTCCGAACTTAAGATCGATGAATCACGATTGCATAAACTACCTCAGTATGATTACTGTTTAATCATGAATTATTTCTTTTGGATCAGAGTCACGATGTTGTTGGCATCATCAGTGAAAGGCCTGAATGCCCAAGCCTTCGCAGTGACTAAGATTTCACATCCGACGAGCGAGTGGATACAACGGGCGGATTTGTATTTTTGCGCAACTGTCGCGGAACCCGCCGGCTGGTTGCTGTTATGCCCAGGCAGAAACGGCAATGGCGAGGGGATGTTGAATGACCATGGGTGGCGGGCATTTGCGCAAGATCATCACCTGCTGATGTGTGGGGTTTCATTCGCCTCATCCAGAAAGGACGATCTGTTGGGGCTTTACACTGAGGTACAGAAAGGTTCCGGTGAGCTCATCTTGAACACGATGGATCATTATGCCGGAAAGGAGCTGCCGATGCTGGTGGTGGGTTTTTCAGCCGGTGCCAGATTCACCACCAATTGGATCGCCTGGAAACCGGAGCGCGTCATTGCTTGGTCAGCTCAGGCAGTAGGAAACTGGCCAGATCCGGTGGGGGGCAAGATGAGTCCTCCAGGAATCGTTGCGTCGGGAGAGTATGATGCCGGCTCCTGGTTTGCCGCCCTGCAGTATTTTCAGGCGGCGCGGAAGCGGGGGAATAGGGTGATCTGGCTCAGCATGGAAAAACTGGGGCATCAGCGTTCGCCCGTGTTGGATGATTTCACGCGGCAATTTTTCGCCTGGAGCCTTGCCGGGCACCCTCCAATCGAGCGGTGGTGCGATATTGATTCGAAAAAGCAGCTCACTGAGCAGCAAGTGAGTGATGGCTCCATCTTTTCCTGCTGGCTGCCAACTGAAAAGCTTGCATCGCTATGGGAAATATTGCACCATCCATAAATAATCTATTGACCTGAGGTCGGAACCAATACCACACTTTATTGAATCATGAAACGTTCCTATATCTTTTTCCTAAGCGTTGGGTTGGTGAGTGATTTTGCTTCAGCTCAACAAATTCAGCCGATGCAATCTACGGGCGGCAGCCAGACAGGCCAGCAAGTTGGCCCAACACCTGGCAGTTCACAAGCCGGTGGTGGAAATGCCTCTACAGGGCAAGGAACGCCTGGGGCCAATTCCTCCGATTTCAAAACACTCTACACTGAAAAGCCGGGGCAGGGGAGCGCGGGCCAGCAGGCCAACGACATGCAGACCATGATGCAAAAGCGGTCACAGGCGAATGAGTCTTTGATTGGAATTGAGACAACCTTGCCCCCGGAGTTGGAAAGTTTTTTGAGCACCCCTCCACCACCTCCTGAACAATTGGCAGCGTACGAGAAGACCGTTGACGCCATTGTGCAATTGCTTCGTCAGAGGGATGTCACCAAAGCGGTTGTGAGCCTTTATGAACTGAGCGCCTACTCCTGGGATTCAGGAATTTCAGAACAGCTTGGAAATCGCATTTTGGCGTATTGGGACATGCAGCGCGATCAAAACAAGCTGCTGGCGGCCAATGCCGAACTAGAAAAGAAAATCAAACAGTCGGCGTGGAATGCGGACATTCAGTCTGCTGCCGTGCAGAAAAACGAGTTGGATTATCAGCGTCGTCTCAACCAACAGAATTCTGGGAAACAGGTGGGTAAACAGCAGAACGACAACACGAACGATCCGAACAGCAAAAACGGTGCCTTTCTACCCAATCCTGCGCAGGCCGCCTCGGCTGTGGGGAGCGTGATGGGACGCTTGCGCCTAGCTGAGGACTACTTCCAAACATTGGACTCACGGGCTCGCACCCGGCTCAATGAAATGGAAGTCAAAGCCAATGAAAAAAAAGCCCGCGCCGATTTTCAAGGAAGCATCAAAGCATTGTTTGAGAACGGCAGGCATTACCACTCCAAGCTGGCTGCTGATTTCTACCGCGTAGTCATGGGGGATGGTGATCTGCCTGCCGCCGTGGCCACTCAAGCGGTGCAGGCCTCCGAAATTGTTCAGCGCATTCGTGGAGACGCACCAGTCATCGCCGCCAAAGTGCAATCCAAACGGCTCGCCTCTGCTTCGCAGATGTTGAGCGAGGATTTTACCATCTCCCGCATGCATCCCGCACTGCAAGCCATTCCGTTGGAGTCACGGATGATCATTCAGGACTACTTCGCCGATTTGCAAAAGCTGCAGAACATGGCGGAAGCACGCGACTTTGCGGCGATGGAAAAGCAGATCACCCGATTGGAGGCGGCAGTGGTGGACTTTGATGCCACCAAACCGCGTGCCTATGTTAACGCCATGCGGCGTGAAAGTGACATGCGCCTCGGCATGGCCAAGCTGGCGGCCCAGCAGGGAAATCTCGACAAGTCGATGGAGGAATTCAAGGCCGCGACCATGGCATGGCCCGACAATCCTGCCATTGCCGAGGCATCGAAAGAGTTTTTTAACAAGCAGGATGCGATGAGCCAGTCCGGACTGGATTTTGACAAGGCATTTGCCAAAGAGGACTACCGCGAAATCTTCGACAAGCAGTTGCAATACGCCACCGCCGTGCATGGCGACAAAAAGAAGGAGGGGCAGCTCAAGCATGCGCTGGAAATCGTCAAAGCGGCGGAGATGGCCCTGGAGAAAGCCAAATTGCTGGAGCGCAACCGTGATGTGTCTGGTGCCTGGGAAACTTTGGAACTGGCCTCGGAAGAGTGGCCGGAAGACAGCGTGCTCAACAAGCGCCGCGTAGACCTTTCGGTGCGTGCATCGGAGTATGTCAAGTCCATTAGCACCGCCAAGGATGCGGAAGCAGCCGGCAACATGGGGACCAGTCTGGCGTGGTTCCTGAATGCGCAGCAGACTTACCCGCCCAGCCAGATTGCGAATGAAGCGATTGAACGATTGAGCGACAAAATTCTGGGCAAACGTCCGAAGATCACAAAAAAGTCTCCTGCAGCAGAGGATGCTGTTGATGACGACGACAAATCGAAAGATCAGCCACCAGCCTCACCGCAAGATACCGCAGCCGCTTCTCCATCAAAAGCCTGAACCACTTGAGTGATCATGAAACGGCCGTCAGCTTTGATCTGTAGTGCCTGCTGCCTGCTGGTGGCGGGGGGGAGTCCCGCACAGACGCCGCCGGTGCAACCTGCGGGCTTGCCTGGGCAACCGCAGGAGACCAATGCAGGTCCTAACAAGACTGGAACAACGGTGCCTATTACTGTTGCCGTGGTTACTGCTAAACCGGTGGTTCTGGAACCCAAACAGCCTGCCAATTTGCAGCAACTCCGGCCCAATGCACTGCCGTATCGGATTGAGCGCAAAATTTTTGGTCCCAGCAAAAGCTTCAAACGTGTCGAGTTTTTCTGGGTCGAGCCAAAACCCAGACCGAAAGCTTATGTGGTGCTGGCAACAGACCTGGCAAAACCGCGTCTTCCTCTTGAGGACCGTCAGTGGGCTGAGTTTGCCGAAAAAAATCAGCTCGGGCTCATCTCTGTGGGCTTGGATGAACTGGATGACTCAGGGCGTTTGATTGAAAAGGCCATTGATCTGGAAGGGCGTTTGCTTCGCATCGTAGAAGAGGCTTTTGGCCCCGGCCTTAAAGGCACGTTTTTCGCTTCTGGCAGAGGAGCGTACTGGATGCACCGGGTGGTGATGCGCAAACCCTGGATGTGGGGTTTCTGGTGCAGCAGGGATGTGGCACAATATCCACCCGTTTCGCGCGGCATTGAATACCCGTCAGGCCTGGTTTTAAACACCTCACCCGGACAGTATGAAAGCAGTTTGTTTTTCTTCCAAGATCTGCGTCGCACGAAGGTAACTAACCGCATCGGCTTTGTGTCTTTGGACGGCAAAACTCTTGATACTGCTTATCTGGATCGCTTCGCCCAGCAGTATCTGCTTGCGGTGTTGGCTGGCGGCAATGCGGCCGGTTTGTGGTTTGATATTCACACCGAAGCGAATTGTGGCCTGTTGGAAAAGCCACCACCGCCGCAGTTCCAAAACTGGGTGCCCGGGGATGAGGTGCCGGGAGCCTGGAAATTACTGCATCAAGAGCAAAAGAAAATGCCCGATAGCCAAGTGGCATTTGCCGATGTCCGGCTGCTGGATGGCAAGCAGGTGAAACTGATCTATCGGGTGCCAGGGAAAGTGAAGCTGGGAGTGCCGGTCAGACATGTGATGATATGCCTGTTGTGGGCTGAAAATGACGAAGAACTGCAGAAGAAAGTTCAAAACAGCATTGATTACAAAGGTTCCCTTTGGAATCGAGATCGTTTGGGGGTTATCGCCATCAACGCCAAATCGTTTGGCTTCGCGTCGGATCTGCCATCGGCTCGTACAGTGGCGGAGTTGAAAGATTTGAAACAGACCCTGTCCATTTATGCCCCCGCGTTCTGGCAGGTCATTGGGAAGGCCAATGGCGAATTGGGGTGGCCTGCCACTCAGTTTCATCTGTTTGGTTCGGGCATTGGAGCCAGCATTGCGCAGGCATGGGCCTATGCCGATCCTTCTCGATTTCTTTCGGTTCATCTGAATGGCGGAGGGCCTTACCTGGATGTGGACCCTGCCATGAGCAATGTGTGCTGGCTGTTGACGACTGGCGGCAAAAACGCCGGGTACGACATGTCAGTCAAACTCTACGCAGCGTCTAAAAAGGCAGGGTGGCCGGTCATGTTCAACAGTCGCCTGGGAGCTTCAGGTGCCCTGGAGGATTGGGTGTGGGCATCGGGATCTCAGTTCTTCAACTACTCCCGTGATATGGCCGATCTGCTCAAAAAGGAACAAACCGAAGGTAGGCCGGCAAGCGCCCCCACTGCCGCCGCGCTGATCGTCAAGCGCCTGCGAGAGTCTGCATTCCTGATGGAACTGGACACCCGCAAAGTGGTCCATCTGGCGGATGCCTCGCTCATACCCGATGAGCAGCGCATATCACTGCCCACGGTTGAACTTGAAGAAGCCTGGCGCCTCGAAGGAGCCCCCAAGCCGACGGAGCCCCCACCAACGGCTCCTGGCGCTCAAACCGCTGCTGCTCCGCCACCTGCTAAAACACAAGAGGCACCTCAACCAGCAGCACCATCTCAACCCAGTGGATCACAACCTCCTGCTTCGAAGCCTCTTGTTCCGGCTAAACCATGAAGCGTGCGCACAAAATCTCAGCCTGGATGCAACCAAGATTACTGGTTGCCTGGTGTCTGTCCGTTTCATGGGGGATGGCTCAACAGCCTGCAAATCAGACCGGGGGGCCTACGTTCGCGACCCCGGCCACGGGGGAAGCCAACAAACAGGTCTCTGCGGTCCCCGCGCTGGAAGGCGTCATTGTTGGCAAAGCGGAGACGGCGCATGACAAACAATTCGAGTCCCTCGAGATCTACTGGTGGAAGGCCGTGAAACAGCCACAGGCCGTGTTGGTGCTGGCGGATGAGAAAGCACGCACCGAGGTGTTTTTGAACGAAGACTGGGTCAGTTTTCTCAGGGCACACCAATGGAGCTTGCTCGTTCTGGGTGTCAAAGGGGCTGGAACTTCACCGGCTTTGGAACCCGCAGTTGCTGCTTTGGAACAACGCCTGTTCACATGGGTTGACTCAAAAACAAGTCCACCCGTGAGTGGCAGCGATGACGATGAAGAGGATGAACTGGAAAAGAAAAAGGGACCGGTTCCGCTGCTCTTTCATGCCTCGGGCAGTGCTGCCTTCTGGATGGAATCCATCATGCTGCGCAAGCCCTCGCGCTTTGCCGCCTGGCTGTCGGTGGATCCCATCAAGTTCCCGGAGATCCCGCGCGTCAAAGACTTCAAAACTGCTCCAGGAGGATTTCTGCCTCTTGTTGCTCCCATTCCATCACCTTTGACCACCGCCACACTGCCGGCAGTGAAGAAATACTACGAGCAGTTGGACCACTTTGAGGAAATGCGCTCCAGGAATGGAGAGAGCCGTGTTTCGTTCATTCCGTGGACCACAGGCTCTTCGACCGAACTGCGCGACAGCTTTGCCAGAATGTATTTGGAGACCGCCGCTTATGGTGAGGATGATGAACACCTCTGGTTGAATGTGCAAACTTTGCTGGAGCATCCGCTGACTGCCACCAACAAACCGGATCCCACGCGTTTTGGCTGGCTGCCAAGTCAGACATTGCTGGGTGCGGTCAAAGCGCTGCGTCCTGCGGTGCTACCCAAACTGCCTCCTGCCGTAGGCAGAAGGTTTTTCAAGACACGGGAGTTCGCCTCTTGCGATTTACGCTGGATCAGAAACGTGCCAAAGCCCAAGGCCGTTCTCGTCATTGCCGCTAATGCATTGCCTGCACACATTCGCTATATGCCGGATTGGATCGACTACGCGAAAAAACACGAATGGGCGGTGTTGCTGATGGGGTTGAAGGAAGACCGCATTCGTTCCGTGGAGGGGGCTGCCAAAAATTTCGAAGCGCGCCTGTACCGGGAAATCGATACTTTGGCTGGTCCTGAATTGAAAAATCTGCCGTTGCTCACCTATGCGCAGGGAACTCCGGCGATGTGGCTGCAAACCCTGATGATCCGGCAGCCTTCCCGTTACCAGGCTTGGATTTCGCTCGGCGCGTCGAGATTTCCTTCGGTCACAGCAGCCATCAAAGTTCCGCCTGGACTGCTCATTTCCCAGAATCCCGGACAGTATGGTCAAAGCCTTCTTCACTTTGAAGATCTGCGCGGCGCGGATCCCTACAATCCTGTCTGCTTTCTCCCGCTTGCAGACATCAAACCTACAGGCACCATTTTGGAAGCGTCCTATCGCGCTTTTTTTGACGCCGCCATATCTGCCAACAAGGAGACCGTGCATTGGCTGCATCTGCACAGCCTCACACTGCCGCCCAATTCGATCACCTCCCGGCCAGATCCCAAGCACTATGCCTGGTTTCCAAGTTCAGACATCCTAGGCATCTGGAAGGCGTTGCGGCAGGATACCATTCCGGTGCCGCTCCCCATCATCGCCAAGCGCAGCT
>NCCR01000063.1:44954-45851 GCA_002279765.1 Verrucomicrobia bacterium 12-59-8
TCAAGACCAAGATCGCCGAAGTACCCGAGCTTAATCTCTTTGTCCGCATTCCCGGCACGCTCACGAAGGGGCAGGCCCCCAACGGGGTGCTTTGCTTCTGCACCTGGCATCAGGAGGACACCACGTTGGTCAATCGCCTCAAGAGCACCGAAGACAGCCTCGTTGCTTTTGCCGATCAACATGGCATGGCCATGATCACCTGGAATACGGCCAGCATGCTGCCTGCCGGCACCAAGGTGTTTAACCTCACGCCGGAACTCGAAGCCGATCTGCAGGCAAGATACAACGCCTTTGGCGAGGAGTGGCGTGCAGCCCTCAAAAAAGTTTGCCATGAGTTCAAACTGCAAGACAAGGACATGCTGCTGCACGGTGTTTCCAGAGGCGCGGCCTTTGCGCACCAGATCTCCATGCGCTATCCGCAGCAGTTCCTGGCGGTACACACACACATCGGCAGCCACTACAATGAAACAGTGCCCAAGGAGGCCAAGGATACTTTCTGGCTGGTGACGACTGGCGAAGCTGACGGAGGCTACAGGGATTCCTTTGAGTTGTACACCAAGCTCAAGGAACTCGGGGCTCCCACCATGTTCAAGGCAGGGGAGAGCCTGGGGCATGCTTCCCGGCGGGACATCGAAGAACTCGGCGCGGCCTTTTTCACCTATGCGCTCAACCTGCGCAATCGTTGTGAAAAGGAGAAGGCTAAGAATCGGACCTTCAAAGACACACCGGTTTCACTGTTTCAAAAAGCGATGGCAGCATCGCCATGGTTCGGAGACTACATCAATCATCAGGCCTTTCAGGTTGGCAATCCCGAACTCGACTCCATCCCCGTTGAACAACGCATGCCTCTGCCCACCGAAGACATCGCCAAAGCCTGGGGCATGGCGTTGGACGTTG
>NCCR01000333.1 GCA_002279765.1 Verrucomicrobia bacterium 12-59-8
GAGCTGAGAAACAATGTGTTTGTGCCGGATCCTACGGGGCAGCTTGTCACGCGGTACAAGGTGGAGCCGAATGGTGCGAGCCTGAAGGCCACGCGGGTGGGCGAACGCACGGAGTTTTTCCGCAGCAGCGATGAATGGAGCCGCCCGGTGAATTTTACCACGGGGCCTGATGGTGCCATTTACATCTGCGACATCTACCGCCGCTGGATCGACCACGCGCGCTTCTTCCCGGAGGAGTTTGTTAAAACGCATGACATGCGGCAGGGCGAGAATGAGGGGCGCATTTGGAGAGTGGTGCCGAAGGGGACGAAGAAGCTCGTCGCCAAGGTTCCCGGCAGATACCACGCGATTCCTGAAGTGGGCTGGGGTGATACGGGAGAGGTGCCTGCCGAACATGCGGAGCGCATTGCCTTTCTCAAAGCCCAGAAAATCACTGATGCCAAAGAACTCGGCGCTCTCATCGCGAAGTATCCGGAAGATGCGTGGATGGCGAAGATGGTCGCCTCCTCCGCCAGCAAGCAGATGGGGCGCATTCTCAGCTCGCTGGGCGATGACTTCTTCAAGACGTTCTCGGAAACTCGCAGCGCCACGATCCGCAGCTTTGCCCTTGGGGCCATCGCCGATGCGGAGGCCGAAGATGTGAAGGCGCTGCTTTCCCTGCTGGAAAAGGAGCCGGGCAAACTCGTGTGGTGGAAGCCTGCGCTGTTGCAGGGCTTGGCGAAGCTGCCGAAGGGGAATGAAGATGCGGCCAAAGAAATCGCGACGCTGCAATCGGAGATTGACACGATCATTGCGGATCCGAAATCGCCGCTCGACCAGCGCCTCGCGGTGATGCCGCTGCTGGGGCAGCGGAAGTGGGATGCGGTGCAGCCGGTGGTGAAGACATTGCTCACGACGAATCAGCCGCCGGAGATGACGACGGCGGCGCTGACGCTGCTGAAGAAATATGGCGCGGCCAGCACCGCGCCGCTGATCTATGAACTGCTGCCGAAGGCCGGGCCTGCGCTGAAGCGTGATCTGGTGCCCATCCTCACCGCGAGCGCCACCTCCGCGCTCGATTTGTTCAAGCGCATGGAGAAGGGCGAGTTCCCCACGGCCTGGGTCGATGTGGAAACGCGCTGGCGCTACCAGCGTGGCACGAGCGAGATGGCCGAACTGGCGAAGAAACTCTTCGGCGAAGCCAGCAGCGACCGCGCGAAAGTGGTGAAGGACTACACGGTGGCCACGACGATGAAGGGCGATGCGAAAAAGGGGCAGCAGGTTTTTGCGACGATCTGCATCACCTGCCACAAGCATGGCGCGCTGGGGGTGGATGTCGGCCCGCCGCTGTCCGATGTGAAAGTGAAGCCGCCGGAAGGGCTGCTGTCGGATATTCTTGATCCCAACCGCATGTTTGAAGCGCGCTGGAGTGCTTACACGGTGGAGACGAAGGACGGGCGCACTTTATCGGGGCTCATTCAGAGCGAGACGAGTGACGCCATTGTGCTCGCGATGATGGGCGGGGCGAAGGAGACGATCTCGCGCAGTGCCATCAAGGAGATGAAGTCGCTGGATCGCACGCTGATGCCGGTGGGGCTGGAGGCTGCGATTACGAAGGAGCAGATGGCGGATCTGCTGGCGTTCTTGCTGGGGAAATAGGGGCACAGCCGAGGCGGAAGCGTGGGAGTGGCTGAGCTTTTGCTCGGCCATGCGCGGCGTTATTTGGAGCGGCTGTGAAGCTGTGGCTTTCGAGTGTCTCATGGCATGCGTGGGCTGATCTTGCCTGCGGAAAGCAGTAGCTGCGCTTCCCCCTTCGCTCTACGAGCTACGGAGGACAGGCTGTGCCTCGCTTCGCGACGGCACTCCAAAGGGCTGCGTTCGTGGCGGCTGCGTGGGCTTGGCGGTTGTTGTATAGAGCAATTCCAAAGCTCGTTTCCTTTAGGCGGCGGGCTGGCGACAGCGCATCCCTAGTGTGCTTGGCATGAACATGAACTAATCAGATGAAAGGAGCTGATCGGAAACGATGGGAGTTAACCGTAGCCGAAGGACAAGGCAGCGGCCGTGAGGCCGTGGCTGAAAGAGCCGAGCGAAGCGAGACCGCCAGCCACAGGCTGCCCGAAGGGAGAGCGAAGCGAAGCAACTCCGAGGCAAACCCTCGACCACAGGAACACGAAGCCGCAGGGAGGCAGGGTGCGGGCGACGAGCGTGCTAGGAAACGCGAAGTCCGAAGACCATCAAGACGCATCAAGTAGAGCGGCGTGGCCCGAGGGGAAAGCTCATGTTCTTACCCAAGGAACCGGAGCGTAGCGGAGATAGCCAGCCGCAGGCTGCCCCGCAGGGGTGAACGCAGTGAAGCAAACCTGTCTGGCGAGAGCCAAACAGGAGTCAGCAGAGGCCATAGTAGTGACGAGAGCCGTCGAAAGACGGAGGGAGCGAAGGGCCGAAGGAACGACTGCAAAGCGACCCGGGAGCCTGTGACCCGCGCAAAACCCGCCCCAACGTCAGCCGACTCTAGCGCCCCGAGCGCGACATTTGGCACGAACCCAGAGCGCCTGGATGGTGAAGCCATCGTAAGCGCCGAGGAGAGCGGCACTGCGGAGATCACGCGACATCCGGGGAACAAGCCAGCGATGCAGGAGGCAGGAATGGAGGCAGCCGTCGAGGCGGGCAACTGGGAGGCGGCGCTGTGCGCAGTAGAGCGCAACGCGGGCGCCCCCGGCCCCGACGGCATGCGGACGAACGAACTGAGGGATCACCTCGCAAAGCATGGAGCCGGGATCAAGGCCAAGCTGCTCAAGGGCAGCTACCAGCCCGGAGCCGCGCGACGCAAAGAGATCCCGAAACCCAATGGCGGCATCCGGCCATTGAGCATTTGCTTCGCGCCGCCCCAGGCGCTCACCCCTTCGGGGCAGCCCGCGGCTGGCTGTCTCGTTCCACTCGGCTCCAACGTGCTGGACCGCTTCGTGCAGCAGATGCTGCTGCAAGTGATGCAGCCTTTGTTCGAGCCCCACTTCAGCGAGGCCAGCCACGGGTTCCGACCCGGACGCGGCGCGCATGGAGCCATCGAGGCCGCACAGAGGCAGGCACGGGAAGGGAGGGAGTGGGTGGTGGACATGGACATCACCGCGTTGTTGCCAGCATTATTGAAGAAATCCAGGCTGGCTGTCTCGCTGCGCTCGGCTCGACCGGGTGAACCACGACATCCTCATGACGCAGGTCAGCCGCGTTGTGAAGGACAAACGGATGCTGCAGCTCATCGGACGGTTCCTGAGGGCAGGGATCGTCCTGCCAGGAGGATGCAAAGTCAGCAGTGAGCAGGGCACGCCGCAAGGCGGGCCGTTGTCACCGCTGCTGGCCAACATCTATCTGGACAAGCTCGACAAGGAGATCGAACGCCGGGGACTGCGGCACGTCCGCTACGCGGATGACTGCAACATTTACGTCAGCAGCCAGCGTGCTGCGCAGCGGGTGTTGGAAGTCATCAGCCAGTGGATAGGCCGTCATCTCAAGCTGGAAGTCAATGCGGCAAAGAGCGGCATAGGGAGGGTCTGGGAGCGCAAGTTTGACTCCGCTGCGCTCCGCCCTGCGGGTGCTCCTTCGTCGCATCTGTCTCCCTTCGGTCGGCTCTCGGCTTCATCCTGACAGCGGCCCTGCTCATCGCCACATCAACGCAAGCCATCGCGAAGTTTAAAGACCAAGTGAGAGCGAAGTGGGATGCGCGGCAGTCAGTGAGCAGCGAGCAGTTGCGCGATCAGTGGAGCGACTATCAACGCGGCTGGTGGGCCTACTATGGCCGGGCCGAGGAGCAGCGAAACATGGTGCAGTTGAGCGGCTGGATACGCCGCCACATGCGCAAGTGTTTTTGGCAACGCTGGCACAGTGCCAGCGGACGCCGTGCAGCCCTCGCCCGTCTGGGAATCCCGCCATCGCGAATCGACGTGGCCCACAGCAGTCGCGGAGCCTGGCGCATGGGGAGACACCCCGTGATGCAGGAAGCGCTCAACAACCGCACCTTGAAGAAGCATGGGCTGATCACACCAGCCGACCTGGCCTCGCGGGACAAGCCCCGCAAAGTTGCCAACCGCCGGATGCGGAAAACCGCACGTCCGGTGGTGGGGGAGCCCTGACGGGCGCAAATCCCGTCAGGGCGACCCGATCCAGCGCTGGGCGTTGCGGGTGGGGAGGGTTCGGGATGATCTCTCTCCTAGCGGGCAGCTGGTACGTGTTATGGCTTGTCGAAGAACGACGACTCTTCGCGGTCGCCGACTTTGAGGTAACGGTAGAACACTTCGAGCTGGAGGGTGCAGAGGCACTGGCGGTAGATGGCGTCTGCGGCGTCACCGGCGGGCCAGTTGGGGCGGCCATGCTTGAAGGAGCCATCAGGCTGCTGAGCCGAGAGGATCTGAGGGAGGAACTGCTGGTTGTAGAACTTCCAGTCGTCGCCGCCCTGCTGGAAGAAGGCTTGAGTGTAGTAGTACCAGCAGTAGAGGTTGCAGTTTTTGTTCCAGTCGAGGGGTTCGGCGGTGAGGAAATCGCGGAGGAATTTGATGCCCTTCTTGATCGAGGCGGTCTTGCCCTTGGCCATGGTTTGCAGGCCGAGAATGCCCACACCGGAGAGGCTCCATTGATTGTAGTGCGCGTCACGATTGGTGCCGCCAAAGCCACCATCCTTCGTCTGCATGGTTTCGAGGTAATCGGTCATCTTGCCGATGCAGCTGTGCAGGCCGTCGATTTTCAAACCGGTGTTCTTCGCGGCTTTGAGCGCCTGGAACTGCCAGCCGACCACGGAAAGGTCGGCACCACCTGCTTTGTTATAGACGATTTGATCCTTGCTGCCATAGGCCCAGGCACCTTTGGGGGTCTGATGGTCGATGATGACTTTCACGCCTTTTTCAAAGGCTTCACGCATGCCGGGAAGACTCTTGCTGCCGAGACGGGCCAAAGTGTACATCTCGCCCAGAGCGTAAGTGGCGATCCCGTGTTCGTAAGTGCCGGCGCCGCCTTTGCCGCCATTGGCCTCGCCTTTCCAGCCATCTTTCTCAGAAAAGATGCCATATGGGTTTTGTTTGCCCACTTCGAGCAGGAACATGATGCCCTTCATCACGTTGTCACCGTAGAAGGGGGACTCGGGCGTCTCGCAGCGGCCGAGGTAGCAGAGCAGCGCGAGACCGGTCATGGCGCACTTGTTGCCACGGCCCCAGGAACCATCTGCATTTTGCTGGCCTTTCAGCCATTCGAGCGAAGCGGACACGGCTGCTTCGCACTCGGCCGTGCCGCCGTTTTGCCGCAGCTTTTCCAAGCGTTCCTGCGTGGAGCAGCGGCTGCGCATGGAGGGAGGGAGGGTGACGAAACCGGCGGCTGCGCCCATGCCCATGCCTTTGCCAAAGCCGCCGCCTGCGCCGCCGAGGCCGAAGCCTCCGCTGGCTCCGAGGGCGCCGCCGCCCATCATGGCGCTGACGTCTGGCATGTCGAGGGAGTCTGGAGGAGCTTCTGGAAGGGTGATCGACGAGTTCATGCTGGTGCTCACCAGCTTCTTCATCGGCATGTTTTTGTTGATGGAGCTGCGCTTTTTCTGCTGCACTTTGTGCTGCAGATCGGCGCTGGCCTGCGCGCCCTGCGCGGTGCCGCCACCGGGGAGGAAGTCCACCTGCTTGTCCATGACGCCGCTTTGGAAGACGATGAAGAGGGCGAGCACGCCCAAACCGGCGTGGATCAAAATACTCAGCAGAAGCGAACTGGCACCGGCCTTGCGCCACATTTGGACGAACTTGTTGGGCGGGGCTGCCACTTCAATGTGGGTGAGCGCGGGTGGATGATAGATTTCGCCTTCCTGATGATCGACAGCGACGGCTGCGACGACGGTGCCGTCATCATCGTCGGTCGGGGCGGCGGCAAGCACGGCCATGGGCGAGCTGGGCGCGGGCATGACGGGGGCGGCACCGCCGGGGACAGGGACGGGTCCGGCGGCCGGAGCGGCAGCGGGGATGGGCATGGCCACGGGCACAGCGGCGCTGGCGGGCTTGGGTGCTGGAGCGGCGGGCACGCCACCGGTGGAAGGAGCGGGCGGCGGCATCATTGCCGGCATCGGCATCGTCGGCATGTAGCCGGGGGGATAGCCGGGCATCTGGGGCGGGTAACCCTGAGGCATCTGCGGCGGATAGCCCTGCGGATAGCCCGGCATCTGCGGTGGGTAGCCTTGAGGCATCTGCGGCGGATAGCCCTGCGGCATTGGATAACCTTGCGGATAGCCCGGCATCTGCGGTGGATAACCCTGCGG
>NCCR01000334.1 GCA_002279765.1 Verrucomicrobia bacterium 12-59-8
AGCATGCGCGCAGGGGCCTTGCAAAGCTAATTCTGCATGTCACTCATCACACCATGAAAGACGATCCCTCTCTTCCTGCCGATGCACGCTTCGAAACGCGTGCCATTCATGTCGGCCAGGATTACCGCAGCGAGACCGGCGCCGTGATTCCGCCGATCTACATGACCTCGACTTTCGAGACCGGCAATCCCAACGGGTTTGACTACACCCGCTCCGGCAATCCGAACTTCCGCAACCTCCAGACCACGCTCGCCAGCCTCGAAAACGCCAAGCACAGCACCGTCTTCTCCAGCGGCGTCAGCGCCATCTCCGCCATCCTGTTTTCTCTCAAGACGGGAGACACCATCCTCTCCGAGCAGCAGATCTACGGCTGCACCTACCGCCTCTTCGAAAAGGTGCTGAAGCGTTTCGGCGTCAAAATCAAATACGCCAACCTCGCCAATCCCGAGAACTACGATCTCATCACCCGGCTCAAGCCCGCGCTCGTCTGGCTTGAATCCCCCACGAATCCGCTGCTGAAAATCATGGACATCAAGGCCATCAGCGAAGCCACGCACAAAGTGGGCAGCGTGGTCGCCATGGACAACACCTTTGCCTCCAGCCTGCTGCAGCAGCCGCTCGACCTGGGTGCCGACCTCTCCCTGCTCAGCACCACCAAGTACACCAACGGTCACAGCGACTGCCTGGGCGGTGCCGTTTGCACCAATTCCGACGAGTGGCAGGAAAAAATGATTTTCGCGCAGAAAGCCATCGGCCTGCAGCCCAGCCCCTTCGATGCCTGGCTCACCTCCCGCGGCGCGAAAACCGAGGCCGTGCGCATGGAACGCCACTGCTCCAATGCCCTCGAACTCGCCCAGCGCCTCGAAGGGCGCAAGGGCGTGAAGAGCGTCAAGTACCCCTTCTTGAAGAGCCACCCGCAGTTCAAGCTCGCCAAAAAGCAGATGTCCGCCGGCGGTGGCATGCTGCTCGCCGACTTCGGTTTCAGCTACGCCGACACCCTCGCCTTCATCCGCCGCCTGCGCCTGTTCACCCAGGCAGAAAGCCTCGGCGGCATCGAAAGCCTAGTCGCCCATCCCGCCAGCATGACCCACGCCTCCATCCCCAAAGACGCCCGCGAAGCCGCCGGCGTCACCGACGGCCTCGTCCGCTTTTCTGTCGGCATCGAGCACGTTGAGGACTTGTGGAAGGACATTGATGGGGCATTAAAGCAGCGCAAATGACCGACCTTTTCACCCACCCTCTCTGCAACGCCGAAGACCTCGGCAAGGCGATCCCCGACCACGAACTCGGCGTGTCCGTGTGCCTGCCGCTGTGGGAGCATGTGATCGGCTATGAAGAGGGTGACCAGCGCATCGTATCCAAATTCAAATCCGGCTACCCGCGCTTCTGCTGCCCACCGGCCATCACGCGGCTGTTTGCAGCCGCTGAAAAAGAATTCGCCGCCGCTGGCGAGCGCTGCCTGGTGTTTCCGCGTCTGGTACATGCGGAGCGCTGCGTGAAGTTCATCGGCACCGGTCTCATCGGCACCGGTCGTGCCGTCGAATGGACCGCGCATCAGCTCGGCGTCGCTGTGTTTCCCGCAGACAGCTACGTGCAGGCCCGCAAGTTCTGGCGCTTCTGCGGCGAATGCGTCAGCACCCGCCAGGCCTGCGATGCTTTGGGCGAACACAAGAGCGATGCCACCATCGAGGACGGCAAGGCCGCAAATCGCTCCATCCGCGAGCGCATCGCGCAACTGGCCGGGCAGCAGCCAGAGGACGTGTTTCTCTTTCCTTCCGGCATGGCCGCAAACTACGCGGTGCATCGCATGCTCACGCGGCTTTTCCCCAACCGCAAAACCGCGCAGCTCGACTTCCCCTATGTCGATGTGCTGAAGCTGCAGCAATTCTTCGGCACCGGCGTGCATTTCATGCCGCTCATCAAGGACAGCGAATACGACGACCTGCGCACGCTGCTGCAAAGCGAACCGCTCGCGGGCATCTTCTGCGAAGCGCCCAGCAACCCGCTCCTGCGCTGCGTCGATTTCAAACGCCTCCTCGCGATCCGTGCCGCAGCACAACCCGGCGTCCCGATCATTGTCGATGACACCATCTCCACCGTCGCCCATGTGGATGCGCATCGCGTGGCCGATGTCGTCACCACGAGTCTGACCAAGAGTTTCTCCGGCGTAGGCGATGTCCTCGCCGGCAGCGTGGTGCTGAACCGCAACTCACCCCATCACGCCGCCTTCTCCGCCTTCTTGACGGCCCATGCCGATCACGAACTCTGGCGCGGCGATGCCGTGGCTTTGGAACTCAACAGCCGCGACTTCGCGCAACGTGCCGCGAAGATGAGCTTCAATGCAAAAGCGCTCACCGATCATCTGCGTACCCATCCCAAAGTGGATCGCGTCTGGCACGCCAGCAGCGAAGGCGGCAGCGGCTATGAACACATCCGCCGCGAAAACGGCGGCTACGGCTGCCTGTTCTCCTTCACGCTCAAGAACCCCGGGCAAACCAGCGCAAAGTTCTACGATGCCCTGCGCGCCTGCAAAGGCCCCAGCCTCGGCACCAACTTCACCCTCGTCTGCCCTTACACGCTCCTCGCCCACTACGAAGAACTCGACTGGGCCGAAAGCTGCGGTGTCAGCCGCTGGCTCATCCGCGTGTCCGCCGGCCTCGAAGACACCGCCGATTTGATCGCCCGATTTGATGCAGCGCTAGCCACGGCGTGATCGCCACAGGTAAGTCAGAAAGTGCCCCAGACCGCGGAACTTGAACTGCGGATCCACCCAGCGCTCAATCACGATCTCTCATGGGTTCGTCAAATCCACTACTGTTCCGCCATTGTCCGCAGTTTCATGACGATTTCAGGTTGCTCCTTCAACTCTGCCAGCGGCGTGAGATGCTGAAAAATATAGAGCCAGTCCAAATTCTCATTGCCCTGCCGGATGATGATGCCTTTCACGTCATTCCAGTCCAGCGGACGATCAGCGAAAGCTTTCATGACGATGAGATCCTCCGCCGTGCAGAGACGCAGATACATGTCGGGATAAACTTCGATATTTATTGCCCGCCTCACCGCAGCCTCCTCGAAAGGCAAGGCACCTAACGCCACATCGATGCCAATGCCTTCGGGATCACGAAGGAGCAGAACGCGTCTCTGCAGAGAGAACTCTCTGGCGTCCGGTATGCGCGGCTCGAAATGTTTCAAAAGTCCGTCCACAATGACTTCTTCACCACCAAAACCTCTCAGCACCGTGAGATCCACATCCTTGGTGAATCGAGGCTCGCCCCAGTGCTGAACAGCCACTCCACCGATGATGCAAAAAGGCCACTGCTGCTGCTCGCAAATTCTCTGGATGCTTCAAGGAGAGTTTGATGAGTGCGTTCATACCGCAGCCAGCTTCATAAACCAGCGCTGCTGCTCCACCAGCCCGGAGGTAGGCAGCGACGGACGTTTTTTGACCTCCATCTCTACCAGTCCCGCGAAAATCTCAAAATCCCTCATTGTATCTGCCGCACGGATGTCATCTTCCCGCACTTTTTCGAGCAGAGGTCCGGCTGCCTTCCAGGTGTCAACCCAGCGTTTGGCGAGCGTGCGTTCTTCATCGGTCATGGCTTTTGTCATCATAGCGCCAAAAGCGCGAACTGCTACTTCTTCTCCCGCCTCACAAAACACCCTACTCCAGCCTCTTCAAACTCCCAATGCGATATGCGCCACCCAGCAGGCTCATATTGTCGCGCTCCGCATTGAAGGCATCGAGGTACAAAATATGCGGGAACTCATCGAGCTCGATCAAGTGCATGCCGTCCTTGGAATTCTTGAACGCCTCCGCGATATCGCCGAGATCCTTGATCGCCTTGCCGTTCACCTTGTTGACCACCTGCCCGCCGAGCTTGTCATAGCCCTGCGCGCTGGGCGTGGGCAGCACCAGGCTCAGGAACACCAGCTTCTTGCGCCCGTCCTGCTCATACTTGTCAGGATACGAGGCAATGCGTGAAAGCCGCAGGATGGCACCGCCGCGCTGATCCTCGCCAAACGCGTCCAGGTACGGGTGCGACAGCTCCTGAAACAGCAGGCCGCCCATCAGCACGTAGCGCGGGCCTTTGTCGAACAGATAGGGAAGCACCAGAAAGTCGTCGGGCTTGCGCCGCGCCAGCTCGCCCGTGAGCGTCACCTCCTTCTTCTCACGAATCACCTTGATCTCCATCTTGTCACCCACATAGGCGCGCCCACGCACCAGATGGCTGGAGCTCAGCGCACCGAACTGCGGGTCCTTGTAGTTGCCGCGTGAATCAATCGAGAATCCATTGATGGCCACCAGGACGTCATTCTTCAGCATGCCCGCCTTTTCAGCCGAGCCGCCCTTCATCACCATCGTGATCAGCACGCCAGGCTCGTCAGGATTGAGCCCCAGGTATTCGCGGAACTGCTCGTCCTGCGTGGCCTGCATCTCCATGCCGAGGCTGGGAAAGCCTTCATAGCTGCCGTCCTCCACATCTTTGAGGAAGTGCTCGATGATCGGTGCCGGCAAAATCGTGGTCACCTGGTTCTTGGAGTCGTAGCTCAGCAGCAAACCCACCAGCTTGCCGCCCTTCACCACCGGCAGCGTGAAGCTGTTCCCCTCGCTGCGCACGATGTTGTTGGCCTCATACACCAGGAAACCCGAGCCTTCGACATTGTAGCGCCGCGTCATCACCTTGCCGATGATCAGCTCGCTTTTGATCAGCTCGCCCAGTCGTCCCGTTTGCAAAATGTCCACCTTGTCTCCAATGCGTGCGCTCACATCCACCGCCATCGGCTTGAGTCCTGCAAAAAACGCCTTCTGCTTGTCGGACGGTGCCGGCTCCAGCAGCGCCAGGTTCGCTTCATAATCGACCGCCACCACTTTGGCTGGGATTTTCTGGCCCTTCTCCGGCAGCTCCAGCTCAATGTAGGTGGCATCCGCCGCCATCTGCGCCGTGACCAGCACCCGGTTGCCCGCCAGCACCACTCCCAGGCCGCGCCGTCCCGAAGGCGATTCCTTCTGCCACGGCAGATGCAGGCTGTACGGCTGCGAGGTGGCGTTCACCTTCACCAGCGAATTGCTATGCACCACCTGCTGTGGCGCGGCGCCTCCTTCAGCGAGGACGACGGGCGCACGTTTCTTTTTCGGCGCTTCAGCCGCAGGCGTTTGCGCGGGCAGAGTGGCGGCACCGAGGGTGAGGAAGAAGAAAATCTGGGAAAGCTTCATGGAGGCGTGGAGGCAAAAAAAGTTCAGGGTCGGATCGATCATGCGGCTATTCGTCGCCGAGATAGGAGTCTTCCAGGATGTTGTAGGTTTGCATGATGCGCTTGTGCGCGGCCTCCGCCAGTTCACGCTTGAGCACCAGCGGCCGGTTCTTTTCCAGCAGCACGATCTCGATGAACGGCTTGTCCTTTCTCTCCAGCGCGGTCTGCACATCCTTGAGCGACCTGATCTTCACTCCGTTGATTTCATCCACGATGCTGTGCGCATAAGGCGTGAGCCACGTGTTCACTTCATCCGGCAGCACGTTCGTCAGCACCACCGGCTCCGGCCTCTCCACGTAGAGCTTGTCGGTCAGGAAGTTGTCGAAGACGTAGTTCACCGTGTCGTCGCGCATCTGGTGCGCATCCATCAGGTTGCGGTCCAGCGGCTGAAACACCAGCCCTGCATTCACGATGTAGCGCGGGCGCTGGTTGTACTGCGCGCCGAGGCGCACATACGGGTCAAAGCGCTTCAGCGTCACCGTCGCCTCCATCTTCTTGCCCTCGCGCAAATACTTCAGCTTGATCGTGTCGCCGGCG
>NCCR01000064.1 GCA_002279765.1 Verrucomicrobia bacterium 12-59-8
CGGTCTGCTCGTGCCGACCATCGGCGGTCCGAGTGTGAAGCCTTATCAACCCGCCAAATACTGGGAGAACCTGAACTTTCCCACACGTGAATGGCAGAACGACAGTGGCGAAGGCCTGCATCGGCGTGGCCTCTACACCTGGTGGCAGCGCAGCTTCACACACCCATCCATGCTCGCCTTCGACGCGCCAAGCCGCGAGGAATGCGTGGCCGAACGCAACCGCTCCAACATTCCACAACAGGCTCTCGTGCTGCTGAATGACCCGACTTATGTCGAAGCCGCCCGCGTCTTTGCCGCCCGCATCCTGACCGAATGCCAGGGCGATGCCAGCCAACGCATCACCTGGGCCGTCCAGCAGGCCCTGCAACGCAAACCAAGCGCGGATGAACTCAAGACACTCACTGCGCTGTTCGCCCAACAGCTCGCCGATTATCAAAAAGAGCCCGTCGCAGCAGCCGAACTGCTCAAAACTGGTGCCGCGCCTGCCGCGCCCAATTTGAGCTCAAGCGAACTCGCCGCGTGGACGCATGTGGCGCGTGTGCTCCTGAACCTGCACGAAACCATCACGCGGAGCTGAGCCATGCATTCAACCTTCGCTCAAACCCGCCGCGCCTTTCTCGATCGCACCACGCAAGGTCTCGGCAGCGTGGCTCTGGCATCACTGTTGCAGCCCAATCTGCTGCATGCCGAGTCTCGCGGTGTTCTCGGTGCATTGCCGCTTCCGCAGAAAGCCAAGCGTGTGATTTGGTTGACGATGGCAGGTGGGCCTTCGCAGCTGGAGTTGTTCGATCACAAACCGAAGCTGGTGGAGATGGATGGCAAACCGATGCCGGAGTCGTTTACCAAGGGACAGCAGCTCGCGCAGCTTCAAGGGCAGAAGCTGGTGTGCAAAGGGCCGATGTTCCGCTTCCAAAAATATGGTGAGTGCCAGATGGAGCTGTCGGAACTGCTGCCTCATATCGGTTCAGTCGCAGATGACATCTGCCTCGTGCGCTCGATGACGACGGATGCGATCAATCACGACCCGGCTCATATGTTCATGAACACCGGCTCACAGATCGCCGGCCGCCCCAGCATGGGCTCGTGGGTGACCTACGGTCTCGGCAGCGAGGCGGATGATCTGCCGGGCTTCGTCGTGATGATGTCCACCGGCAAAGGCCGCAATCCCCAGCCCATCGCCGCACGGCAGTGGAACAGTGGCTTTTTGCCTTCCAAATATCAAGGCGTGCAACTGCGCTCGCTCGGCGATCCCGTGCTCTACCTTACCAGTCCGAACGGCGTCACGCGTGAGCGACAGGGCCGCGATTTCGGTGCCATCAATGCTCTGAACAAACAGCACGCCGCACTCTGCGATGACCCCGAAATCGCTACCCGCATCGCCCAGTATGAAATGGCATTCCAAATGCAGGCCAGCGTGCCGGAGCTGATGGACATCCGTGGAGAAGGTGCCAAAACACTTGAACTTTATGGCTGCCAGCCCGGCGACGGTACCTTTGCGTCGAACTGCCTTCTCGCCCGCCGCCTTGCCGAGCGCGGCACCCGCTTCATCCAGCTCTACCACCGTGACTGGGACCACCACAGCCTGCTGAAGGAGGAACTGCCGCTGCGTGCCAAAGAAGTGGACCAGGCCTGCGCAGCATTGATCAAGGATCTCAAGCAGCGCGGCATGTTTGATGATACTCTCATCGTTTTCAGCGGCGAATTCGGACGCACGCCAATGGCGCAGGGCAACAAAGGCCCCATCGGCCGCGATCACCACAATAAGGCCATGTCCATGTGGCTCGCGGGTGCGGGCATCCAGCGCGGTGTCACCTTCGGCAGCACCGACGACCTCGGCTACGCGGCGCAGGAAAACATCACCACCGTCCACGATCTCCACGCCACGATGCTCCACCAGCTTGGCATCCAGCATGATGCCTTCTCCTTCAAGTTCCAGGGCCTCGACGCGAAACTCTCCGGCGTCGAAGGTGCCAAAGTCATTCAAAAAATTCTCGCATGAAACCCACGTCCCTCATCCTTCTCGCTCTAGCACTCAACGCCGACGCCTTCGACATCACTGTCGCGGAAAAAGATCACGTCGATGTCTCGACCGGCGGCAAAGTCGTCGCCCGACTCATGATGGCGAATGACCTCAGCACGCCCGAGCGTCATCACGAGACCTATAAGCCCTACCTGCACGTCTTTGACGCTAGCGGAGCCACCCGCCTCACCAAGGGTCCGGGCTTCAACTTCACCCATCATCGCGGCATCTTCCTCGGCTTCAGCAAGATCAGCTACGGAGGTAAATCCTATGACCGCTGGCATATGAAAGGCGGCGATCAAGTCGTAACCAAAGTGGAACCCGGCGACTCCAGCTTCACGGCATTCATCAACTGGCAGGGCGACACGACAGAGCCATTTCTCACCGAGGAACGCCAGCTCACCTTCACCACGCCTGCGAAGCCGTTCTATCTCGGCATCGATATGACCAGCGCCATCAAGCCCGTGAATGGCGAGGCCGAAATGAGTGGCGACCCTGAACACGCCGGTGCGCAGTTCCGCCCCTCCGAGCTGGTGGATACCCAAACGACCACCTACATCTTCCCCGGTGAGAACGTTGACGCTCACAAGATCAAAGACCTGCCGTGGGCAGCCGAGGTCTTCAGCGTGGAAGGCAAGACCTTCACCGTCGTGATTCTTAATCATCCCGGCAACCCGAAAGACACTGCCACCTCCGCCTATCGCGATTACGGCCGCTTTGGCATGTTCCCGAAAGGCAAGGCAACCGCCGAAGCCCCATTCAAGCTGCATTACCAATGGCTCGTCGCCGAGGGTGATGTGCGCGATGCCGCCGTCTTTCAGCAGGCGTGGAATGCCTTTGCAGGAAAAAACGACTCCGTGCCGCCGCTGACCATCAAAGGCTCTGAGCAGCCGAAACCTAAAAAAGACAAATGATGCGTTAACAGCGACACCAGAAATACCAAGATTGGTCATTGAGCGATTAGGAATTCGTCCAGAATTCTGGCTTGGTGAGGCCGCCCCTCAAAACCAAAAAAACTCCCCTCCATGCCTCCCCCCAGGTTCCCCTCCCTCGTCCTGCGCTCGTCGCTGTTCATACTGGCGTCGTCCTTCCTGCCCTCTGCCCAGGCTGTTCATCAAAAAAACGCCGGGCCGGAGAAGGTCGAACTGAAGTTCAAACTGCCGCCGCCAGCACCATTGTCTCCCGAGGAGGCGATGAAGACCTTCAAGGTCGAAAAGGGTTTCCACATCGAACTCGTCGCGAGCGAGCCGATGATCGAGTCGCCGGTGGCGATGAGCTTCGATGAGCAGGGGCGGCTTTACGTCGTGGAAATGCGCGGCTACATGCATGACCTTGAGGGAGGTGGCGAAAAAGAGCCCACGGGCCGCGTCTCACTACTCGAAGACACGGATGGCGATGGCCGCATGGACAAGGCGACACCGTTTCTCGACAACCTCATCATGCCACGCGCCGTGCTGGCGGTGAATGGCGGGGCTTTGATCGCCGTGCCGCCGAATTTGTATTTCTGCAAAGATACCGACGGTGGCGGCAAGGCGGACGTGAAAGATGTCGTTGCAACCGACTTCGGCACGCAAGGCGGACAGCCGGAACACATGGCTAACACGCCGATCTGGGCCATGGACAATGCCATCTGGAGCGCAGGCTACTCCACCCGCTTCAAACTGCGAGGCGGCTTTTGGCAGAAGGACACCGGCCTTGGCCGCGGCCAGTGGGGCCTGTGCCAGGACGACTTCGGCAGGCTCTACTTCAACTACAACTCCGACATGCTGCGTGCTGATCTGCTGCCCACTGAGGCCTTTACCCGCAATCCGCTTCTCCGCAACGCCACGAGCATCAATGCCAAGCTAGCGGCGGATCAAACGCTCTATCCTTCACACCCCACCCCTGGCGTGAATCGTGGTTACGATCCGAAATCTCTCCGCGCCGATGGCACGCTGTCAAAGCCGACCGGCACTTGCGGCGCGCTGATCTATCGTGGTGATGCTTTCCCTGCCACCTTCCGAGGAAATGCCTTTGTGCCCGAGCCATGCGCGAATCTGGTGAAGCGTTTCACGATGAGCGAGGCAGACGGCATCGTGAAGGCCACGAACACGGCCAAGACCACCGAATTTCTCACCTCCACCGACGAACGCTTCCGCCCCGTGCAGGCGGCGAACGGCCCCGATGGCGCGCTTTACCTCGTGGACATGTATCGCGGCGTCATCCAGCACCAGAGCTTTCTCACGCACTACCTCATTGCGAACATCTTGGATCGGAAGCTAGAGACGCCGTTCAATCAGGGACGAATCTGGCGCATTGTTCCCGATACGAAGGAGCGCCCGCAGCCGGTGAAAGTGAGCAAGGACGTGAACCTCCTCACGCATGCCAACGGCTGGGTGCGTGACACCGCACAACGTCTCCTCGTCGAATCTGGCGATGCCGCCACGGTGCCCGCGCTAAAGGAAATGCTTTCCAATGAGTCGGCGCTCGCACGGCTGCACGCTTTGTGGACGCTCGACGGCCTCGCTGCCGTCACGCCGGATCTGTTGCGCTCTGCCTTGGCTGACAAAGATGCTCAAGTGCGTGCTGCAGCCGTGCGCATTTCCGCACGTGACTTGGCTCCGGATTTGATGGCCCTGACTGCGGAAAAGGACGCGCTCGTTCTTGCGAACCTCGCCATCAAGCTAACCTCATTCAATCTACCGGATGCCGATGCAGCCGTGGCCAAACTGCTCGCAAGCAATGGCAAGAACACCTTGGTTCGTGAAGGCGCTTTGACAGGCATGCGCGGTAGAGAGGCGACCTTTGCCAAACTCATGGCCGGGCAGCTCGCCAAGGAGAATGGCGCACAGATCATGCCGGTCATGGAAGCGCTAGGCTCGCTCCTAGCTCAGGCAGGCAAAGCCGGACCGTTTGAGGAAATGCTCGAACTCGCCGCCGCGCAGCCTCAGGGTGGAGCGATGCAGATCGCTGCCATCAAGGGCCTCGCCAGCTATGGCGGTGACGCCAAATCCAAAACGCCCGCGAAGCTGCTCTGGCTCGACGTCGAACCTGTATCCTTGAAAACACTCAAGTCAGCGATGAGCGACAAGTCCGGAGCCAAGCTGTTTGCGAGTGTCGCGGCACGTCTCGCATGGCCTGGCAAACCGGGCGCGCCACCGCCACCCAAAATCGTGCCGCTGAACGAAGCGCAGACAGCCTTGTTCGATAAAGGCAAAACCATCTATGCCACCCTTTGCGCCGCCTGCCATCAGCCGCATGGCTTCGGCCTCGATGGGCTCGCACCACCGTTGGTGGACAGCGAATGGGTGCTCGGCAAGCCGGAGATTCTCACGCGCATCGTCCTCAACGGGCTCGCTGGACCGGTGAAAGTCGGCGGGCGAAGTTTCAACCTCGCCATGCCGCCGCTGCCACAGCTCACCGACGAGGACATCGCCGGCGTTCTGACCTACATTCGCCGTGAATGGGAGCACACCGGATCTCCAGTCGAAACCAAGGCCGTCTCGGCGGTGCGAGAGCAAAGCAAAGGCCGCATGGCGATGTGGTCGGAAGAAGAATTGAAAAATCTCGGCAAGAAGACGAGTTCCAAATAACCATGAACACACCATTACCGCTCCATCGCCGCGCTTTTCTCGGCAAAACCTCCCAGGGACTTGGAGCGGTGGCGCTTGCCTCGCTGATGCAACCGGCGCATGCCGCACCCGTGCGAGGTGTGCTGGGAACTCTGCCCCTGCCGCAGAAGGCGAAGCGCGTGATCTGGCTCACCATGGCGGGCGGACCATCGCACCTTGAGACGTTTGATCCCAAACCAAAACTTGCCGAAATGGACGGGAAGCCGATGCCCGAGTCGTTCACCAAAGGGCAGCAGCTCGCGCAGCTTCAAGGCAAGCCCTTGAACTGCTTTGGGCCGCAGCATCCCTTCGCCAAATTTGGGAAGAACCAGACCGAGATCTGCTCGCTCTTTCCCCAGATCGGCAGCGTGATCGACGACATCTGCCTCATCCGCTCCATGACCACGGACGCGATCAATCATGATCCAGCGCACATGTTCATGAACACGGGCTCGCAGATCGCGGGGCGCCCCAGCATGGGATCGTGGATCACCTATGGTCTCGGTACCGAGGCATCGGATCTGCCGGGCTTCGTTGTTCTGACCTCGCTGGGCAAAGGCGGGCAGAACCAGCCCATCGCCGCACGGCAGTGGAGCAGCGGCTTTTTGCCATCCAAGTATCAAGGTGTGCAACTGCGCGCCCAGGGCGATCCCGTGCTGTATCTCACCAACCCGGGCGGCGTCACGCGTGATCAGCAAGGTCGCGACGTGGCGGCAATCAACGCGATCAACAAGCAGCACGACGCTCTCGTGGACGATCCTGAAATCGCCACACGCATCGCACAATACGAAATGGCCTTCCAAATGCAGGCCAGTGTGCCCAATTTGATGGATGTGAGCAAGGAAGGCGCGAAGACGCTGGAGCTGTATGGCTGCCAGCCTGGCGATGGCTCCTTCGCCTCCAACTGCCTGCTCGCACGCCGCCTCGCGGAGCGTGGCACGCGCTTCATCCAGCTATACCACAAAGACTGGGACCACCATGGCGGTGTGAAGGAAGGCATTGCGCTCAAGGCGCAGGAAATCGACCGCGCGTGCATGGCGCTCATCACCGATCTCAAGCAACGCGGCATGCTCGAAGAAACCCTCATCGTCTGGGCGGGAGAATTTGGGCGCACCCCGATGTCACAAGGCGGCAGCGGCCGCGACCATCACAACAAGGCCATGTCCATATGGCTGGCAGGCGCAGGCATCCAGGGCGGCATCGTGCATGGAGCCACCGACGATCTTGGCTATGCCGCCATCGAAAAAGTCACCACCGTCCACGATCTGCATGCCACCATGCTGCATCAGCTCGGCATTAAGCATGATGCGTTCAGCTTCAAGTTCCAGGGGCTGGATGCACGCCTGAGCGGCGTGGAGGGTGCAAAGGTGATCAAAGATATCCTCGCGTGAAATGAGCTTCCGAACCTTTGAATCAGCTCACATCGGCAACGGCATTCATCACGTCACCGTGAAGTCAGCGGCACTGCGTCGTCGTGCGGACATCAGCTTCTATGTGCCGCCGGAGGCCGAGGTGGAGAAATTGCCGCTCGTCATTCTGCTGCACGGCGTTTATGGCAGCCACTGGGCATGGTTGTACAAAGGTGGAGCGCATCAGGTGCTTGATCGGCTGATCAAAGAAGAAAATCTGCCGCCGTTGATGCTGGCGATGCCTTCAGACGGCCTGTGGGGCGATGGCTCGGGTTATGTGCGGCATCGCGATGCCGATTACGCGAGTTGGATCGTGGATGAGGTGCCGGAAGCTGCGGCGGAGATTGATGCACGCTGCAAGGATTCGCCTCGTTTCATCAGCGGCTTGTCGATGGGCGGCTATGGCGCGCTACGGCTTGGCCTGCTGCATCCGCAGAAATTTAGCGGCATCAGCGCGCATAGCAGCATCACAGATGCGACGCAGATGCAGGGCTTTGTGGAAGAATCGGAAGCGGAGTTTGATTTGACCGATGCGGACCCGCTCGCGGTCATTGACTGCGCTAAACTGAATTCACGGCTGCCACATCTACGATTCGACTGCGGCACGGATGACATGTTGATCGAGCACAACCGCACGCTGCACCGTGATCTGGAGGCGGCGGGTGTTCCACATGTGTATGAGGAGTTTTCAGGTGGTCACACCTGGGAGTACTGGCATGCTCATCTTGCGGATACGCTGCGATTTTTCAAGAAGTGCCTCGCCGTTTAGCGGTCACTTTTTAACCGACCGCGCCTTGTCCGTGTAAAACACCATCGGCAGGCTCAGGTGTTCCCTGTCACCCACGGTCTGCCCGACGAGCGGAATGAGGTTTTTGAAGGGAAACTCAGGGCTGGGAGAAAAATCTCGGTCGAAGGCGAGCATGGGGCCGCGAACGATGAGATCGCGCCACTCGGCATAGGGGCCGGTGTAGATGTCGGTGATGCGCTCGACTTTGGCAGAAACGGGCGTCATGACGAAACCTGCCAGCTTTACTCCCCGTGCTTCAGCTTTTGATTTCATGACTTCATAGTCGCCGCGCTGGACGCAAAGATCCACGCAGGGCACATCCCCATACCAGGCGACGAAGGCGGGCGAATCCGAAATGAGGAACTCGTTCTTCTCGGTGAGCAAGCGCAGGATGGAAACACGTTCCGGCAGGAAGGGCGGCCAGTGTGGCGGGATTTTGCCACCCATGGTGAGACCGAATTTTATCACCACGGGCAGATTCACCGCCATGGGCAGCGCGGTGATGAGCAATGCCACCAGCGGCGCGCCCCAGCGTGCCATGAAATCACCGGACATCTGAAAGCGAGACCACAGCACCACCAGCATCGCCGCACCAAAGGTACACATGGCGGGCATGAGCACGATGTAGAGGGCGTTGTCGTCCTTCTCTTTGTCGGCCAGACCGAGGAGCCCCATGCCGATGGTCATACAGACGAAAACAACCGTCAGCGTCCAGCGCGCGGAAGCCGCATCCGCCTTGCGAAAGCGATGCATGAGGGCCAGAAAAAAGAGCAGGGCTGGCACGACATACCCCAGATGTGCGATGAGCAGCCCCAGATGATCCTGCCAGTTGAGGCCGACGCGCCGCAGTAGATCATCCATCTGCAGCAGCGGCACGCTGGGTGAGAAATCACGCAGCAGTGAATCATACGCCGCGGCGGAGGACTGTGCTTGAAACAGGGCCTTGATGCCGCCGAGCGGATCGCCGCAGAGCTGGGCGTTCCACCAGCCCCAGGCGGTGAGTGTCAGCACCGGGGACAAGGCCACCACGATGGCTCCGGCCCTGCTGCGTGGGAGAAACACCGCGAGGCCGATGATGATCCCCAGCACGATCCACAGGGCCATCCAGTGAGTGAGCACCATCAGCGAGCAGACGATTCCCAGCAGCGTGAGCTGCACAAACATGCCGCGATTTTCCACCGCACGGCCCGCCGCCGAGGCATACAGACGAAACGCCAGCGCAAACAACAGCACCAGCAGCGCGCGCGGCGCACCGCTGACCATCAGCTCCCAGGCCGGCTCGCAGACGAGCAGCGCGATAGCCGCGATGGCGGCGACTTGTTCATCAAACAACCGCCTTGCAGCGCCGTGCGTGAAAAAAATCGTCAGCAGATACCACGTCACGCCGAAACACGCGATCACACGGTCCATGAGAAACACCGCCCCGCCGGTCGCCGGATCATACACCTCCCAGCGCTTCATGAAACGAAATGCCACCGACCACAGCAACGGCTGGAGCGGTGGCTGTACGGTCTCCGGCATGGCCATCGGTGTGGGCTGCTTCTGCGCCGACTCCATCTGCGCCCAGGCGTACGGCTCGATCACGTGCGTCTGGTAAGACCCGGTGCGGGCGATCTGCCGCGCGAGCTGCGCCTGATTCATGCCTTCAGCACTGCTCAGGCCGCGAAAGGTCACAAACACATGCAGCAGCGCCATGACGATGGCGGCGGCATAAAACACCAGTCGAAGCAAAGCGCCGGAGCCGGAGGAGTTGGAAGACATGGGCGTTACATGCCACAGGCGGCCCCTGCGTGCCAAGAACGATCTCACGCCTCACTGATGCGGCTCGAAGACAACCCAAGCACACTCGAGGCGCCCGTCCGCGCCCGCACAGCGCCAGTGCCAACGCACCGCAGGCTTTACAAACGACCCCAGCTCCCCTTCCAGAATGCGGAACTGCCCCAGCAGCTCGCCGCCATCACGCACCACGAGGGAGCGGGCAGCCACCGTGCCTGACAATGTGCCGCCTTTTTCCAAGATCACGGGGCCTTCACACACGAAGTCCCCCGAGGCATGGCCCGCGACCGTGATCGAGCGCGCCCGTACCTCCTGTAAAAACGTCACTTCACAGCCGGCAGTCACTTCGAGGCGGTCGCAGACGATGCTGTCAGCGATGAGTCCGTCCATGTCGATCGTGCGTGAAGGCAGTTCCAGAAATTCCTGCTCGATGCGCTGCAGCTTTTTCATGCAGATCGGGCAGGAAGGCGTGGTAAAGTCGCCCGCAGTGGTAATGACGAAGAGAAAATCCCTTTTAGCATCTGGGAGCGCCCTCAGGGCGGCATCCAGCGCGACCGCATCCACCGCTTCAATGCGCAGTTCCTGTGCCGTGCTCAGCGCCGCCGGGCTGAAGCCTGCAGGCGCGATCAAAATACCGCGGGTGTCGCGCGCAGTGCGCACCTCCTGCGCAAAACGATGCACCGTCTCAGGCGTGGCTCCCCATTCGTTCCATGGGGCGGTCTTCACCATGGCACGCCGCGCTTTAGCCGACCGGGGCTCCTCAATCATGCCAAACAGCACTGCAGAGTCCGGCATGATGCGCGATCCGGCCAGTTCGCAGCCCGCCGCAGCCGCAATTGCACGCGCCAGGTCCGAGATGCGCGCCCAGTCCAGGGCTGCGATCAGCTCTGGCGACCACCCGGCCAGCCGGTCCACACCACCACTCGGCCGCAGCGAAAATCCTGCTTCTTCGAGAGTGACAAACGGATCGAGCATGGGTGGGGGGCTAGGTACGGAAGATGGACGGCTGAATTTAACCATGGACGGCGGCACCAAAGCACATTCAAACCGGGCACCAACCAACCATTGATCCAACCATCCGGCAATCGGACCTTCAACATCTCACTGCGAGCAATCCGCCTTGCCGCATCTCCAAAACCCTGTTTCTTCCGCCACTCATGTCGAAGGCCGTCAAAACAGCAGAAACGAAATTTTTTCATACCGGTAGCGCCAAAGAACCGTTCACGTTCGCCTCCGGTGCTCAACTACCTGAAATCACGGTCGCCTACGAAACCTACGGCAAGCTCAACGCCGCCAAATCGAACGCCATTCTGCTGTTTCACGCCCTCTCAGGCAGCCAGCATGCGGCGGGCATCACCACCGAGGTGCCAAACACGGATAACCGCTGGACGGAAGACATTCACAACGGCTGGTGGGATATGTTCATCGGCCCCGACAAGGCGCTCGATACCAAGCGGTACTTCATCATCTGCGCGAACTACCTCGGCGGTTGCTACGGCAGCAGCGGGCCCGCTTCGATCAATCCCGCTACCGGCACCCCCTACGGCAGCACCTTTCCAGAGGTGCGCTCCAGGGATGTCGTGAAGTCCCAGCTCGCCCTGCTCGACGGCCTCGGCATCAAAACACTCCATGCCGTCATGGGTGCCTCCGTCGGCGGTCTGCTGGCGATCAATCTTGCCACCCTGCATCCCGAGCGTGTCAAACTCGTCGTCCCCATCGCCAGCGGCTGCCGCACCACAGTGCTCACGCGTCTCACGCTGTTCGAGCAGGTGCTCGCCATCGAAAACGATCCGCACTTCCGGGGCGGTGACTATTATGAAGACAAGGCGCCCGAGTACGGGCTGGCCTTGGCACGCATGATCAGCCACAAGACCTTCGTGCATCTCGACGCCATTGAGCGCCGAGCGCGCCAGGATGTGAAGGCTAGCGGCGCTTCACTCTCGTGGTATCGTGTCCAGCACAACGTCGAGAGCTACATGTTGCACCAGGGCAAGAAATTCGTGAAACGCTTCGATGCCAACACCTACCTGCGCATCGCCGACATGTGGCTGCGCTACGATCCTCTCGGGGATGCTGGAGTGAAAACGTATGCCGAGCTGTTCGCCCGCAGCGCCGCCGCCGGGCAGCACTACCTCGTCTTCAGCATCGACAGCGATTTCTGCTTCTACCCCGAGGAGCAGGCGGAACTCGTCAGCCACCTTGAAAAAGCCGAAGTGTCGAACATGCATATCACTGTACACTCGGACAAAGGTCACGACTCCTTCCTGCTGGAACCGCAGCTCTACACCCCGCATCTCTCGTTCACGCTTGATGGCCGCTGGAACAAGGGCTCGTTGGATCGTCCGGTGCAGGAAGTCGAATAACTCCCATGTCCATGCAACTCACATTCCTCGGCACCGGCACTTCAGTCGGCATTCCGGTGATTGGCTGTGACTGCGCGGTGTGTCGCAGCACGGACCCCAAGGACAAGCGACTGCGCAGCTCCGTTTACATCCACACGCCGGAGGCGGCGTGGGTGGTGGATACGGGGCCGGATTTCCGCATGCAGTGCCTGCGCGAAAACATTCGCAGCCTGGATGCCGCGATCTTCACGCATCCGCATATGGACCACCTCACCGGCTTCGATGATCTGCGTCGTTTCACCACCGAGGCGGATCATTTTCTGCCAATCTACGGCACGCCGGAGTGCCTCGCCGTGCTGGAGCGCATGTTCATCTACGCATTCAATGGGGAAAACCGTTATCGTGGCTATTTGAAGCCCTTTCCGAAACCGATTCACGGCCCGTTTCATCTGGGCGAGACAACCATCACCCCCCTGCCCGTGCAGCACGGCAAGGTGGACACCATCGGCTTTCTCTTCTCACGCGGCGGAAAAAAACTCTGTGCCTACATTCCGGACTGCAAAACGCTGCTGCCCCAGTCGCTCGAAGCACTAAGAGGGGTCGATACGCTCATCATCGACGCTCTGCGCCACACGCCACACCCCACGCACATGTGCTTTGAAGAAAGCCTGGCCGTGCAGAGAGAACTCCGGCCGCGCCAGACTTGGTTCACCCACATCCAGTGCGAGATCATGCACTCGGTGGAAGATCCCAAACTGCCCCCGGGCGTGAACATCGCCTATGACGGGCTAAAACTGGAGTGGGTTTGAAATAACTACGTGCGATCAGGAATGACACATGAAGCTCCTATGACGAATGACGAGCCGCGCGTTGTTCCTGTGAGATCAAACTTGCAGAGAATTCATCTCGTGATTCGGGCTTCGTCATTCCTTTGTCCTTCCGCATTCGTCATTCGTCATTTTTGCATCGTCCTCCTTCTGCTGGCATTCACGCTTTCCGCTCGCGCCCAGCTCATCGCCGATTGGGACGCCACTGCGGAAACCGCCGTCGTTTTCAATCTTGATTTCCCCGGCTCCGCCGAACTCGCCGCCTACTATGCCGAACAACGCCACATTCCCAAGGAGCGCGTCATCGGCCTGCGCTGCTCACAGGAGGATTCCATCTCACGCGGAGAGTTTGAGGCCCAGCTGCGTGGCCCGCTGCTGCAGCTCTTTGAGTCCAGGCATTGGTGGAATGCCGAGCCCCCCCTGCCTGGCAAACCGCTCACGGGCGACGGCATTCCATCCACCACGACCCCGTCCGGCAAGGTTCGCGTTCTGGTGCTCATGCGCGGCGTACCTTTTCAAATCCGCCGGGCAGCGCAAAAGCCCAAACAATCGCAGGAAGACGAAGCCAGTGTCGATTCCGAACTGACTGTGCTCGGCCTCACCAAACCGCCTGTCCAAGGTGGCCTGCGCAATCCCTACTTTGATCAGCAGACGCGCTTCCCCAGCGCTCAAAACTCCTCTGGAATCCTGATCGTCGGCAGACTCGACGGGCCTGATGACCCAACTGTGAAACGTATGATCGACGATGCAATCCATGCCGAGCAAACCGGCCTGCTTGGCCGCGCCGTCATTGATCTCGCCCAAAAATCCGGCGCGTATCAGCAGGGTGAAGACTGGCTCAAGAACAGTGCCGATTCATATCGCCGTGCAGGCATCCCCGTGTTCATTGACCGCTCCGAAAACGTGCTGCGTGATGACTGGCCGCTACCTGATACGATTTTCTACTTCGGCTGGTACACCGATCACATTGTCGGCGCGCTGGCATCCCCCACGTTTCATTTCAAGCGCGGAGCCATCGCCTGCCATCTGCATTCGTTCAGCGCCAGCATTATCCGCTCTCATGACCAGGCCTGGGCCGGCCCGCTGCTCTCGCACGGGGCCGCCGTGACCTTTGGCAATGTGTTTGAGCCCTACCTCGCGCTCACACTGCACTTTGACATTTTCAACCGGCGCCTCCTCGACGGCTTCACCATCGGCGAGGCTGCATGGAATGCCACGCCAGCGCTGTCGTGGATGAACGTGGTCCTGGGAGACCCCTTGTACCGCCCCTTTGGCAAAGGCATCGGGGGCAAGCTCGGCGAAGGGCCCGACCGCGATTATGCGCTCTATCAAGGCATGGCACTGCGTCTGGCGGGTGAGCCTGATGGCCACATCAAGACCGCGCTCACTGAGTTTGCCGAAAAGCGTCAAAGACCACGCCTCCTCGAACTCACCGCACTGCTCTCCGCGCTTCAATCCAAACTCCCGCAGGCCATCGACCTGCTAGAACACGCCGAATCCACCACCCAGGATCCTGCCGACCTGCTGCGTTTGCAATTGTACCGCGCCGAAATGCTCCGCCGCAGTGAAAAAGCTGATGCTGCACGCACCCTGCTGCGTGAGGTGCTCAAAGACGACCGCTTCAAGGAGCAACCCGCCCGAACTGCTGCTGAAACCCTGCTCAAGGACCTGGGCGGATGAAATCTCCCTAGCAGAGATTGCGGCGAAAGTGGCAGTCTTTGCTAAAACCCGACACCCATCGAGCGTTTGATCGTAGCCGCATACTCCCACCAACCCATGAAGATCACCACCATCGCTCTGTTGTTACTTTGCCTGACCCTCGAGGCCAGCGCTGAAATCCGCATCTGGAAGGACTCCTCGGGCACCCACGAAATCAAAGCTGAACTCGTCAGTGTGGCAGGAGGCAAAGTCACCCTGAAACGTGAAAACGGCGCCCTCTTCTCCTTGCCAATCACGTCTCTCAGCAAGGCGGATCAGGCGCTGCTCGCTGGAGGCTCCAACAGCGCGGGCGGCGGCGCTCCGGGTGACTGGCCGCAGTGGCGCGGCCCGGGCCGTGACGATGTCTCGAAGGAAACGGGGCTGCTTAAAAAGTGGCCCTCCGACGGTCCGAAGCGCCTGTGGGTGACTGAAGAAGCCGGGCTCGGCTATTCCGGTTTCGCCGTGGTCGGCGGCAAGCTTTATACCATGGGGTTGTACGATGCCGAAGAGAAGCTCATCTGCATTGACACCGCCACCGGCAAGAAGCTGTGGGAGACCGCCGTCGGCCCGATTTTGAAAAACGGCTGGGGGGATGGGCCACGTGCCACGCCCACTGTCGCCAACGGAATGGTCTATGCCACAAACGGCACCGGAGAAATCGTCTGCGCCGATGCAGCCACGGGCAAGGAAGTCTGGAAAAAAAGCCTCACCAAGGATCTCGGCGGCAAAATCCAGGGATGGGGCTACACCGAATCCCCGCTCGTAGATGGTGATCTTGTCATTGTAACTCCTGGCGGTGCCCAAGGCGCTGTCGCTGCATTGGATGCCAAGACCGGCAAGGTCGCATGGCAGACCAGCGACGTGACGGAGAACGCACAATATTCCTCCGTCATCCCTATCACCCAGGGTGGTGAACGCGAATACGTGCAGCTTCTCATGAACAGCATTCTGGGTGTCTCCAAAACGGGCAAGGTACTGTGGAAGACCGAATTTCCGGGCAAAACTGCTGTGATTCCAACCCCCATCTACAGCGACGGTCAGGTGTATGTGGCGGCTGGTTATGGCGTCGGCTGCAAGTCGGTGAAAATCGACGGCGGCAGCGTCACGGAGTTGTACTCCAACACCAACATGGTCAATCACCATGGCGGCGTGATTCTTATCGACGGCTTGCTCTATGGCCACTCCGACAAAGGCGGCTGGACTTGCCAGGATTTCAAAACCGGTGAAATCGTCTGGCAGGACAAAGGCATCGGCAAAGGCGCAGTGACTAGCGCGGACGGCAAGCTCTACTGCCTCAGTGAAAACGACGGCATGGTCGCCTTGGTGGAGGCTTCCAAGAAGGGCTGGCAGGAAGTCAGCAGCTTCAAGCTCGGAGCCACCTCCTCACAGCGCAATCCCAAGGGCAAAATCTGGACGCATCCCGTCATCAGCAATGGCAAGCTTTACCTGCGTGACCAGGAGTTCATTTCCTGCTACGATGTGAAAGGTTGATGAGCAGCATCCACCAATCTCTCGGAGGCAGGGCCGCATGGCTCTGCCTCTTTTTTGTGCTCACGCACTGCGGGCCTGCACCGAGCAGCGAGTGGAAACTGCTCTCTGACGAATTTGCGCCAGCCTGGAAGGCCTCCGGCATGCCCGAAGAAGGCCAAGTTTTGCTCCAAGATGGCGAGATCACATTGCAACCCGGTCAGCCAATGACCGGTGTACGTTTTGACGCGTGGAAATCCTCCGGGCTGCCGCTCACACGCTATGCCATCGAATACGAGGCCATGCGTGTGGCGGGGAACGACTTCTTCGGCACCGTGACATTTCCGGTGAACGAATCGCAGGTCTCGCTCATCATCGGCGGCTGGGGCGGCACGCTCGTAGGCATATCCAGCATTGATGACATGGATGCCAGCGAGAACACCACTCGCGGCAACGCCTTCTTTGAAAACAACCGCTGGCACAAGGTGCGCATCGAGGTGCGCAATAATGAACTGCGGGCCTGGATCAATGACAAGCTGTTCGTCAATACCAATATCAAAGGGCGCAAGCTCGGCCTGCGCACCGGCGACATTGAAAGATGCGTCCCCTTTGGGTTCGCCAGCTATGCCACGCAGTCACGCATTCGTAACGTGTTGATTTCCCGCCTATAAACTATCCGACCTGAGGCTTGACCTTGCAGGGCCACCCCATATCCTCCGCAATCATGGCAACCGAGCATTTTCAACGAGGTCAGGTCATTTTTCGTGAAAACGACAAGTCCAAGGAGGCTTACTTCATCGTCAGTGGATTGATCGAGATCTCCATCAACACCTCCCATGGCGTGCAGTCTCTCGCCCAGATCGGCCCGGGAGAAATCTTTGGAGAGATGGGCATGATCATGGATCGCCCGCGCTCCGCCACCGCCACCGCGCTGGAGAATACCACGCTAGAGACCATCGCTGAAACGGATTTTGAACAGCAAATCATCCAGCGCTCCGACCGCCTGCATGTGTATCTCGCCACACTGTTCGAGCGCATTCGCAGGACCGACCTGCTGCTGACCACGACCACGAATGCCACCGTACCGCTGGTGACAAAACCCAAACCGGCCAAGGAGCCTGTCTTCCGAGTGAAGATTCGCTCCCACTACGATGAAACCGGCCTCGACCATCCTCCAGTGGAGAAAACGATCACCAAGCTGCCCTTCCGCATCGGTCGCACTTACTTCGACACCGCAGTGTCATCGCTCGCTCGCAACGATCTCTCCATTGAGGAGCCGCATCCTTACCAGCTCTCGCGCAATCATTGTGAGATCGATTTTGAGCACGGCCATTTCGTCCTGCGTGACCGAGGCAGCAAGCTCGGCTCCTGGGTGAACAGCGAACACGTCAGCGTCGATGCTGGCTGCATCACCAGCCTGCTGAAAACCGGCGAAAACAAAATCATCTTCGGCAACGCCGACAGCCCACACCGCTACACGATCACAATTGAGGAGCTGGAGTAAGCACACGCTTCACCTCATCCGCACGATAGCCAAAGCCGGGGCCACTGAGCGTGCTCAGGTCCACGATACCGTTGCGGCGCTGGAACAGGCCGGGGTGAATCTCCTGCTCGGGCAGTGAGGCATCGGGATAAAACTGCATTGCATTGCACTCCACACCTTGGATCGTACCTGCATGCGCAGCGAGGCGGACGTGCGGCATCATCGCAAGCATCGGATTCGTCAGATCTTGGACCATGAGCGGCATGCCATGCGCTTTGGCCCAGCACAGACTCAGCAATGCTCCAGTCTGGGTTTTGCAGGTCTTTAAGGCCACACCGGACCAGCCGAGGCGACGGCCCAGGCGCACAAATTCCCAGTCGTGCGCGCTTTCGTCGAGGAACAACGGCTTGCGCGCTGAGACACTGCGCACGTCGATCTGATGCGCCTCCAGATCATAAGGAAAAGGCTGCTCCACATACAAGGTGCGTGCATAAATCTCCGGCTCATCGCGCAGCAGGCGGTCCAGGATGTCATTCACATAACCAGGCTCCTTTACTGTGCAGTTGAAGTCGGCGCTGAGCCATTTGACGCCCCCGGCGAAACCGATACGGCCAATGCGCTGCATGCGCTCATAGTCCCATGCCGCATCCGTGCCACGCAGCTTCACTTTGAGACATTTCAAGCCGTCGCGTTTGATCCAGTCTGCCAGCAGCAGCGGGTGCTCGTCTTTCGGCTCGGTACCGTTCAAATCAGACGCCTCAAGTGCATCCACACCGCCCACGAGATGCCACACGGGCAGTTGTTTCGGGGCATCCATCACAAGGTAATCCTGCGGATAGCGCCCCTTGAAATCAATGCCACTGCCCGTTTCCGGTGTGATGAACGCAGACAGATCGCGGTTCATGAACTCCGCGTTGTACGTGGAGTAGATGTCACGGTTGAGCAGCACTCCATATGCATCATGCACGGCGATGTCGAAGGCGCTGAAGGCCACGAGCGAACCGAGGTAGGGCATTTCATCCCCGCCTGCGGCTGCATTGGCCTCCTTCAAGGTCGCCGCCAACGGGCCGTGCATGAAATCCTGGCCGATCTCCATCGGATGGCCGGTGAAGCCGCTCTCCAATAGGCGTTTTGCGACCAACGTGGAAAAATCCTGCATGCGCTGCGCACGCACCGCCACACTCAGTGTGCTGGGCCAGACCCACGACACGCTGAGCGGGGTCTCGCCCCAGCCCTGCGCCGTTTTGCCACTCCGGTCCGCCACAGTCACGCGCACCCGCAGGCAAACGACGTTCGCCACAGTCTCCGGACCAAACTTCAACGGTACACGCATCGTGACGGGTAGGAAAAAAACTTCGGCGGCGGTGACACGGACGTCGGTAGGCTTGGTGGTGGGCATACGCGCAAAATGAAGCGCCGCAGCAGGCTCGCAAAGAAAACATTGCCGTGGTGATCTGCTTCCGCTTCATTCTTCCCCATGCGCATTTGGGATCTGCATTGTCACCTCTCCGGCGTCCCCGGTCTCACGCCGGAGGAACGCCTCAAGGCGCTGCTCGTTTATGCCGACCGAATGGGCATCGAGAGACTGTGTGTTTACATGGGCCTGAAGTGGTCACAGGCCCCCTCTCCCGCCGATCTGGTACAGCAGAACAACGAAGTGCTTCGCGCCATCGCAAAGTTCCCAGATCGTGCGTTTGGGTTTGTCTATCTCAGCGCCAAGCATCCCCAGGAAAGTCTGGCCGAACTGGAACGCTGCGTGGCCAACGGCCCGATGGTGGGCGTGAAGCTTTGGGTGGCGGAAAGATGCAACGTGACTGCCATCGATTCGATCATCCGCCGCGCCGCTGAACTGAAAGCCGTCATTTTCCAGCACACCTGGTTCAAAACCACCGCCAACTTCCCCGGTGAATGGAACTGGGCATTCGTGCGATTCGTGCCCAGCCCAACTTGTATGCCGATCTCGCCGGCTCAGATCCAACGGCAGGATTCACGGAAATGGCGGTGCGTGAGCTCGGTGCGGCGCGCGTCATCTACGGCAGCGACTGCGGCGGGCGCAGCTTCGCCAGCCAGCTGGCGAAAGTTCACGGCGCGCAGATCAGCGAGACCGACAAACAAAAAATCTTCTGCGACAACCTGCGCGGCCTGATGCTGCCCATCCTGCAGGCCAAAGGCATCAGAGCGTGACGTCAGTCTTTCTTTTTACCGAAGCCAAAGAGGCGCTTTAAGAAACCACCTCCCGCTTTGATCTCAGAGGCTTCAGTGTTGGGGGCATTCGGACCAGACAAACGCCGGCCACCTGAGTCGGCTTTTTCTTTGGCAGGTGTCTTGGCCGCCACAGGCGCAGGTCTGCCTGCCGGGGTCAGCAACGATGCCGCCCACCACGAAGGGGCCAGCACGGCCACTGTCTGCCACGCCTCCAGTCCCGCATGCCAGACAAGAGAGTCCGAAACCAGCTTTTTGGCACGGACCAGCTCGGTCATGGCCTGGTCATCCATGGGCCCCTCGGCTGCGCCTGCGTTGTTGTAGTACCAGTTCATCGGAATGTGTTGCAAGGCTACGCACGCATCAAAACAGCGCAAGGCAGGAGGAAATGCTTTTCACAGCCGCTGAATGGTTCAAACTGCCTGCATGAATCGCCGGAATTTCATGCTGACCTCCAGCGCCATGCTCGCAGCCACATCCTTGCGTGCGGAGGAAGAGACGAAACTGACTGACTGCCATGTCTATCTGGGCTCCCATCCGTTTCGGCAGCTTGGCGCTGAAAATCGCCAGGAATTCATTCAACGTCTGACCCTGCGCGGCGTGACGGAGGCCTGGACCGGTGCCTTTGAAGGTCTGCTGCGGCGTGATGTGGCCAATGTGAACCGTGAGCTCGCCAAAGCCTGTCAAAACTCCATTTTCCGCCCCTGCGGCACCATCAATCTCTCCCTGCCAGACTGGCAGGATGACGTCAAACGCTGCGCTGAAGATCACGGCATGCGCGTGATTCGCCTGCATCCAAACTATCACGGCTACGACTTGCAAGCGCCAGCCTTTCGCCAGCTGCTCCCCCTCGCTGCAAAGCACCGTCTGCTGGTGCAACTGGTGATCCAAATGGAAAATGAACGCACTCAGAACCCGCAGGTGCGTGTGGCACCGGTCGATCTCAAGCCTCTCTCAGGCATCCTGCAGGAAATGAAAGAGTCGCGCATCATGCTGCTCAACGCCGACGCCGCCATGCTGCTCCGCCATCTGCAAGACTGCCCGAACATATGGCTCGATTTCGCAATGATCGAAGGCGTGGGCGGGGTGGAAAATTTGCTCAAAACCTGGCCATTGGAGCGGCTCGTGTTCGGCTCATTCGCTCCCGTATTCTACTGGGAGTCCGCCCGCTTGAAAATGCAGGAGTCTGCGCTCAATGCCGCGCAAACTAAGGCAGTGCAGTGGCAGAGCGCGTCCGCCCTGCTCGCCTGAGATCCAGCGCAGGAACTTCTGCGGAGGTGCGTTTTGTGAAAGCCAAACCTTGCGCTCCCGCCCTCTGCATCCATCAATCCTACCCACCCGTATCACCATCCCCCCGACCATGATCAAACTCACCGGTATCGCAGACGAAGCAGGCGCATCCTTGGATGTACAAATTCAGGCCCATCAGGAGCTCGGCTGGGACAGCATCGAGTCACGCGGCGTCGAGTTTGACGGTGTGAAGGGCAATTTGCATGAAATTCCCGACGCCATCTTCGACAAGGTCGTCGCACGTCTGGCCGAGAAAAACATGCAAGTCAGCGGCTTCGGCTCCCTCATCGGCAACTGGGCCAAAAAAATCACCGACGACTTCAGTGTCACCGAAGCCGAAATCGGCCGCGCCATCCCGCGCATGCAGCGCCTCGGTGCCAAGCTGATCCGCGTCATGAGCTACGCCGTCTGCAAAGACGAAGGCGGCAAGGACCTGGAGGAGCAGTTCGCCCCCGAGCGCATCAAGCGCATGAACGAAGTGAACAAGCGCTTCGCCGACGCCGGCCTCACCGTCGTTCATGAAAACTGCATGAACTGGGGCGGCATGAGCCCCACCTATGTGAAGCGCATGGCCGAAGCCGTCCCCGGAATGAATTGGGTCTTTGACACCGGCAACCCCGTCTTCATCGACGACCGCGACAAACCCGGCCAAAAGCAGGACGCGTGGGAAATGTACCAGGCCGTGAAACCCTTTATGGCCCACGTTCACGTCAAGGACGGTATCTGGGACACATCGAAGAACGACGCCGTCTATACTTTCCCCGGTGAAGGCGAAGGCCAGACCGAGCGCATCATGAAGGATCTCGTCGAGACCGGCTACAATGGCTACATCAGCATTGAGCCGCACGTTGCCGTCGTCTTCCACGGTGCAGGTGCTGCGGATGATCTTTCTCCCGAGCAGAAAGCCAAGGAGCAGTATGACAGCTACATCAAGTACGGCCGCATGCTGGAGACGATGCTGAAGAAACTCGGCGCCAAACTGGCCTGATCAGAAGTCGGCGCAGCCTAGACTTCAAACACCCCCGTGCCGCCTGCGAGAAACATCTCCCAGTCGCGCACGCGGTGGTGGTTCTTGATGAGATGCGTCACGGGAATCTCGCGCGGCACCGCAGGACGGCGCAGGAGTTTCAGACCTGCTTCCTCGGGCAGTTTGTTGCCCTTGCGGCTGTTGACTTTGCGATCCGCCAGCACGCAGTTCTCCCAGTTGCTCGCGCCACCGCGAGAGACAGGAACGATGTGGTCAATGTTCCCCTCATGCGGTCGCAGCTTGCGGCCCGTGTACTGGCACATGCCGCCATCGCGTTCCCAGATCGCCTTGGCGCAGAATTTGGGGCGTCGCTTGGGCACCTTGTCAAAGCGGGCCAGCACCAAAACTGAGGGCACGCGCACTGGACCATGAACGGTGCCAATGCTGTTGTCCCCTTCGCGCACATCGAGCTTCAGCCAGTCCTCCCAGGTCACAGGCCGCATGTCGCCAGCTTCGTGAATATCGAGCGCAGTCGCATTGCCTGCCGCCATCATGCTGAAGGACTCCATGGGCGTTTTAGAGTCGATGGCCTGCCAGTGCCGATTCAGCACCAGTACGGTCGTTTTGGTCAACGTTTCATTCATGCACAGCTCCTAAGTTGGAATTTCGGCACGAAGGAACTCACACGCTTGGTGATCGTTCCTTGATGTTGGGCCACTATGCTGGCGAGTCTTGGCCGTTTGCCAAGTGCCAAGATCGTTTCTCCACCACCAAACAGCCCAAATGCCGCCGGGTCCCCCGGCGGCGCAGGTCATTTGGCCAGAAACATCTCCCAGTCCCGCACCTGATGCGTGTTGCGGATCAGGTGGGTGACGGGCAGCTCCCTTGGCACGGCAGGTTTTCGCAGCAGCTTCAGGCCGGCCTCTTCAGGCAGTTTGCTGCCCTTGCGGCTGTTGACGCGCTTGTCGGCAAGGACGCAGTTGTCCCAGGAGGTGGGTCCGCCACGGGAGAGCGGCACGACGTGGTCGATGTTCCCTTCGTGCGGGCGCAGCTTGCGGCCGGTGTACTGGCACAGGCCACCATCGCGTTCCCAAATGCCGCGCACGCCAAACTTGGGCCGTTTCTTCGGCACCTTGTCAAAGCGGGCCAGCACCAGCACCGAAGGCACCCGCACCGGACCATTCACGGTGCCGATGGCGTTGTCGCCCTCACGCACCGGG
>NCCR01000065.1 GCA_002279765.1 Verrucomicrobia bacterium 12-59-8
TCGTACACGCGGACGAAGCGGGGCTCGCGCACGACTTCCTGGCCTTTGCGGGCGAGCTTGTAGAGCGGGACGCCGCCGATCTTGATGGCGGAGACCATGGGGGGCATCTGGTAGAAATCGCCCTTCATGGTGTCAAAGGCGGCCTTCACCTGCTCCAGCGTGAGGTCTGCGGGCACGGGCTTTTCCTCCACGGTTTCGCCTTCGGCGTCCTGGGAGTTGGTGGTCTTGCCGAGGGTGAGGGTGCCGACGTATTCTTTGTCCTCAGACATGAGGAGATCGGAAAGGCGGGTGCCGTTTCCAAGCACGAGGATGAGCATGCCAGTGGCCATGGGGTCGAGCGTGCCGCAGTGGCCGATCTTCTTCATGTTCAGGCAGCGCCGGGCGACGGCTACCACATCATGCGAGGTCATGTCCTGGTCTTTGTCCACCAGGAGGACACCGCTAATCAATTCGTCTGACTTCATGTTCGAGTGCTTGCAAAAATTTGTCTGCTGCTGCTTCAATGGGGCCTTTCAGGCGTGCGCCTGAGGCCATGCGATGACCGCCGCCGCCAAACTGGGCGCAGACGGTGGAGACATCGACGCGGTTGTCCTTGGAACGTGAGCTGACGCGCACCTTGCCACCGGGGATGTCTTCAAAAATGACGCAGGCGACGACGGAGTCGATCATGCGCAGGGTGTCGATGAGGCCCTCGGTATCGCCGGGCTCCATGGCGGCGGCATCCATGACGGCCTGCTTGAGCTGCCAACTGACGATGCGGCCTTCGGCGCGAAACTCCATGTGGTTGAGCATGTCGCGCATCAGTTCCAACCGGCGCACGGGGTAGGACTGATAGATGAGCCGCGCAAGGCGCGAGGTATCGAGTCCGGCGTCGATCATTTCCGCCACGATGCGGTGCGTGCGCGCATTGGTGCTGGAATACTGGAAGGAGCCGGTGTCCGTGGAGATGGCGATGAAGAGATTCTGCCGGATGGCATCGTCGATGGGCAGGCCGTGCTCGCTGAGCAGATTGTAAATGATCTGCCCGGTGGCGGGGGAGGTGGGCTCGATTAAATTGAGGGTGCCGTAGCCGGGATTGCTGGGGTGGTGGTCGATGTCCACCAGCAGCGGTGCGGCATCCAGCAGGGCCTTGGTTTTGTCCCCGACGCGCTCATGCGTGGCGGTGTCGAGCGCGATGGCGAGGTCGATGTTCAGCGGCTCGGTGTCGGGCTGAATGATGGTGTCGGTGCCGGGCAGGAAGGCGAGGTTTGCAGGCACGCCATCCTCCAGCATGGCGATGACGTCCTTGCCCATGGCTCGCAGGCTGAGCGCGAGGCCGAGCACGGAGCCCACCGCATCGCCATCCGGCCTCACATGCGCGACGACGGCGATGCGCTGCGCAGAGCGCATGGCGGCGACGATTTCGGCGGTGGTGGAGTTGGCAGGCATCCGGGGGGTCGTCACAAAGCACCACGGCTGCCAAGCTGCAAGGTGAAGATGCAACCGTATGCGCAAGAGCGGGCCGCTGCGGGAGGCGGTGCGTCAGGCTGATCGCCGGACTTCCAAGCACGGGGCGGGTTGCGAAGTCGCGAAGCGAAACCTAGGCACCTTAGCTCACTCCTTCACACGCTTCAGACACGTCGGCTCAGACCAGTTCCAGAACTGGGGTTCGAGGAGCTGGGTGGCGTTGGTGGGGGTGGAATCGAGGTGGCTGTGGGGGCCGTCTTTGCCGGTTTTGACGGTGCCTTGGAGCTGGCCGGACTGGAGGGCGGCGGCGACGGTGTCGTGATTGATGATCCAGGTGTAGAGGATGCCGTCGTCGGCTTCGCGCATGAGGAGGAGGGAGGCGGCGCCGGGCTTTTTGTCATCGCGCTCCTGGGCGATGGCGTAGCAGAGTTTGAGCTTGGCGTCGGCGGTGGCGCGGCGGAGGGCAAACTCGACGGGCTTGGCGTCTTTTTTGCCGCGCTCGGTCATGAGGATGAGTCCCTGTGCGGCGTTGGTGACGGTGAACTGCACGGCATCGTCGGTTTCTCCATCCACCGGGGTCCAGGTGCCGTTCCAGTCGGCGGCTTTGAGGGCGGCGGGCTTGAGGCCGAAGTCGTCGTTGACGGTGGTTTCAGGGCAGGCAGTGAGCGCGCAGGCGAGCAGGGCGGCGGCAAGGCCACGAAGCAGGGTTTTCATGGCCGTGGCGGGGTGGATGGAGCGGCTGGCGGGGCAAGCTCGTCGCGCAGGCTGGCGGCTCCGGGCGGCAGAGAGAGTTTGACGCCGCTGCCGCGTGTGCCGCTGATGTCAGGCGGAGGTGCTGCCACAGGTATGGCTTTGGGGACCTCGGGCTCGATGGCGATGGCTTTGGGCGCTGAGGCGGGTAGTCCTGTGGGCGCGGGTCTGGAGGGGGCGGCAGCGGTGGCGGGCTGGTGGGGGGCGGTGGCTTCCACGGGGACGTGCGGGCGTCTTTTCTGCCAGAGGGCGGTGCCGGAAAGGTGCGCGCACATGGCACCGATGACCATGGAGCCGCTGAGAAACACGGCGGCTTTCAGCCAGATGGGCACGTCCTGGCGCACCATGAGTTCGGCAGGCAGAGTGGGTGGCGCGTGGGCGGCGGCGAGTGCCCAGTCGGGGGCGTCGGGCGGAGAGGGCTCGCTGCCGCCGTTGCGGAAGAGAAGCTCAGCGAAGCCGATGGTGGGCTCGTCCCCGCTCCTAGCCGCGCCGCCGGAGGTGAGCGCACCCGAGGTGGAGCGGGAGGGGGCGGAGCCGAGCGGCGCTGACATTTCTCGCTTCACGGGTGCTTTGGTGACGGGAACTGTTTGCGGGCGCTGCTTCAAGCTGAGGGCCAGCGCAGGTTCCGTGCCGCCTGTGCGGGCGGGTTCGCTGGGTTTGGCGAGGTCGTAGTGCTGGATAATGCGCGCGTAGCGGGCGAGGAAGTCGCTGCGCTGGGCGGGCTTGGATTCGGCGACTTTGGCGATCTCGTCATCGAGCAGTCGCACGACGGTTTCGCGCTCGCGCGCGACGCCTGCGGGTTCGGCGTGAGTGCCGAGGGGGGGCTCAAAGCCGAGGAGGAATTTGCACAAGGCAGCGAGCCAGCCGCCATGCCACGCGGTGGTGGTGGCACCACGCGCGGGCGGCAGCAGCACGGCGGGATCTGTCCCGCGGCCGGACATGGAGGCGAGGGTGGGATGGGCGCGTACGATGATGTTGAAGGCGGGCCATTCGTAGAGCTTGGAGACGAGCAGCTTGGTGCTGCGCGAGTCTTCGCGGGCGAATCCGGTGAGGAGAAAGATGTCCTCCAGCCGCAGCTTGCAGGCGGGCAGGGTGGATTTGTCGAGCTGGGTGAGCGCGGTGTCGAGCCCGGCGAGGACGAGGTAGGCCTCCTGTAGATCGAGGTAGCGGCGCTCCCGCATGAGCTCGGCGAGGCTGATGCCTTCGGCGATTTCTTCCGCGAGGCAGGTGATGTCTTCGGACTCGTTGACGAGTGCGAGGGTGATGAGGCTGGGATTGTCGCGCTGCTTGGTGATCTTGAAGGCGGCGTCATCGGCCTCCTTCACACGTGCATGGGAGATGCGCGCGGGGGGCACCTGCTCAATGAGCACGGGGCGGCCTGTCTTGGTGAGGGTGCCGCGCATGCTGTAGGGACTGGCCAGGTCGAGGCGCTGGCTCTGAATGCGCACGAGATTGACGAGGCCGCGTGCCACATCCTGATAGCCTGCCAGCAGCGGGGTGAGCAGGGCGCGGGGCTTCTGCGCGGTGGGGATCTCGCCGGAGAGCTGCTCGGGTGCGAGCTTTTGAAGGCTGGTGCGCATTTCGCGCATGGCGGCGATGACACCGACGCCCGCGCTGGAGAGGCAGGCGTCGAGGAGCTCGGTGAAGTCTGCAACAGACAGGGTGTGATCCGGAAGGGTGCCGCCCTGCTCCACAAGGAAGGTGCGGAGGAATTTGGCCTGCTTTTCAAAGCTGGACTTCAGCGCGCGCTTTTTGCCGGCGCTAGTGTCGAGCACGCGGAAATCCGCAGCGAGCACCTGCACGGCCTGCGGCGCGGTCTGCACAATGCGCAGGCTGTCGAGCGGGGACTCGGAGAGGAACTCGCCACGCTCACACAGCGCGACGGCGGTCTCCAGCGCACGACCGGCGATCATGATGGCGAGCCAGCCGGGAATGTCCTGCAGCCGGGAGAGGTAGGAGCGGAGGGCCTCGCCGTCCACGTTGCTGGTGATGTAGAAGGGGTTTCCCTCGTCCTCGCCAAACTCGATCATGCGGGCGAGCGCGGGGTGGCCGCGCTTTTGCAGTGTTTTGCATGCGTCCTCAAAGGCGGCGCGGTTTGCCAGGGGCTCCAGCAGCACGTGGCAGTGGACGTATTCCAGCCGCTGGATGTCAAAGGCCAGCACCGCCACCTGCTCGGAATTACGAACCAGCTCGACGTTGTTGCCGTCGGCGTCCTGAACGATTTGATAATGTCTGAATAGACTCGGCTCCGACATGGGGGGCGCTGTGTGGGGGAGGAATACTGGACTATCCTGCCATGTGGCAGATGTTCAAGCCAGCGTTTCTTCGTATCCTGTTCACGATGGCGGCTTCCAGGCGGCGATGGCGTCTGGCGAGCGGGCCTTCATGCCGAGGCGCTGGGTGGCGAATTCATCGGGCAGGAGGATCTCGGTGGCGGAGCCGAAATTGAGCGTGCCCATAAAGTGGGACTCCGTGCGTTCGGCAGACTCCGCCAGCCAGGCGTAGGCGCGGTGGTACTGGCTGAGATAGGCGTCCACGAAGGGGGCGATGCATTCGGTGGCGCGCGAGGCCATCTGCATGCCGATGCCGCGCATGCTGGCGGCGTCCATCAGCGTCATGGAGACGCCTGGCATCTCCGGCAGCGGCGCGGGCATGAGGTGCTTGTTCAGGGTGACGGTCTTGCCGTCGTCGGTGAAGGGAAAGGGCGCGCCGTCCATGGTGGCCAGGATCTGGCGCAGGAGATTGAACATCTTGGGCACGACGGACTGGAGCGCGGTGAGGAAGGAGCTGGGATCATCCACATTGGCAAACTTGGCGTTGAGGGTCTGAAAGGCGAAGAAGGTGGTGAGAAGCTCGCGGAAGGAGGGCAGCGCGCCGCTCATGGCCTCATAGATGGTGACCCAGCCGGTGAGATTCCGGCGGCGAGTGCACAGCCATTCGCTGAGATCTGCGGGAGTGCTCCACCAGAGCATGCCGAGGGCGGCGGCAAAGCGGCGCTCCAGCACGCGCTCGCGATCCTGCAGTGGGCCCTCCATGTGCTGCATGACCATGCGCTGGCAGGCGGCTTCTTCACGGAGGGTGCTGGAGGTGGAGTCCTGGGTGCCGAACTGCATGCGCGAGACGGTGAAGCCCGCGAGGCTGAGGGTGGCGGCGGCTTCGAGATCCCGCCGGCGCTGCCAGGCTTGGTTCCACTCCTGCAGGGCCACCCTGAACTGCGGCCCCCAGGCGATGATCTCCTCCCGCACGCGCAGGATTTCGCGCTGCAGATCCGGCAGGGCGGTGGAGGTGGAGGGCGTGCTGCCGAGGCCGCACATGGAGCGCTCCGGGTGCGCGAGTCCGCCGAAGTACCGACGGATGACGAGCAGCGCCTCCTCCTGGCTGCGGTTTTGATGAATGACCTCCTCGTCCCCCACCATGCGGTGCTCGTGCAGGTTCAAGCCGAGCCCGTACTGGTAGTAGAAGCAGCTAACCTGCCGTGAGAGATCGACGAACTGCCGCAGCACGGTGGCGGCTGGCTGCAAATGGGACAGATGCGCGACGATGGCCGCGCCTTTCACTTTTTCTCCCGAGCCCTGCACGGCTTCGTCCGCTGCTTTTTGTTCGTTGCCTGCCGCTGCTGTATCGCCAGCTTCAGCACGAGCGGTGGCGCGGGCCTTTGCCTCCGTGGCGACATGCCGGGCCATGAGCAGGGAGAGATTTTCCGGCAGGCGGTGCTGGATGATGCCGCTCTGGATCTCCTGCTGCGCCGCCTCCCAGGCACTGCTGAGCAGGACGAGCTTCCGCTGCATGCGCTGGTAAACATTCGCGCCGATGACATTGGCACCACAGCGCGCGGCCCGACGCCGGATGAGCCAGAGCGTGAGGGCGCTGACGAGACGGGAGGCCAGCGCGAGGAGGATGAAGGGCATTTTGGCCGCCCACATCCAGCCGCGCACGAGAGTGCGGCACAGGCGGCGAAAATCGGGCTCGCGCGGTGGATTGACGCGCATGGGCGCCTCCCACGGATCGCGCTCCAGCGCAGCGCGGATGAACCAGGCGTTCATCTCGCGCACGGCATGCACCAGAGGGGTGGCCAAACCGCTGGCATTGTGGCTGAGCTCATCCGCCAGCAGGCCGCCCAGCTCACGCGAAGTGATCACGGACACCACCGGCAGGCCGAGGTGCAGCACCGTCTGCCCGCTGAGGATGCCGGCCAGACCGCCCTGCATGGAACTGCGTACCGTGACCGTGGTGTCCAGCCACACCTGCACCGGCGGCTGCGCACGGAGATGCCAGCAGAGCAGGTGGATCAGCTCAAGGAGCTGCGGCTGGGTGGTCGGGCTGACCTGCACCGCCACCTGGGCACGCTTTGGCCGGGGCAGCAGGGGCCGAAGCATGAACACCCAGGTAACACCCATGATGGTAAATTTCAGCAGCTCGACCGCCATGCGCCATTGCAGCAGCCCGGTCCAGCCCTTGTGTCCGGTGAGGAGCCAGACCTGCCAGATCTGCAGGCCCATCCACACCAGCACCCCAGCCACCAGCAGCAAGTAGCCGAGCAGCAGGGCCAGCAAGCAGGCGGCGGAAACCACCAGGAGCCCAAAATGCAAAGGCCCGCGCCACGGTGCGATGCGCACTGGCTTGCCGGGCTTTTGCTGGGAGACTGGGGGGGGGGGCATGAAAAATCCGAAGCGCCTGAAAACGGCGCAGACGCTCATAATAAACCTCGTTTAATATGGTATTTCTAGTTAATTGTTGGCGTTTAGGGGTGCTTTAGCGTGGTCCTAAGCACAGGTTCAGGAAATGAGGCCGTTTTCCGCCCTGGTTTCTCGCGCGGTAGCCCGCAGTTTTCCCGCCGGAGGGATGGACTTGGCGGCAGGTCAACGATTTTGAGATCATTTGTGGTATGATCTGCCATATTTATATTATGCCTAGTAGTTTATATCAGTGACTGTGCGGTCTCACGTCATTTCCTGGGCGGACTTTCAGAATTTGATTGACGGATCAGAGCGAGTTGGACAGTGTGTGAGCACTATGCCTGTAGACCCTAACAATCCTGATAGTATCAACTTCCTCAGCAATGCTTGGGAAAAACTCGAGAAGCAGGCAGTTGACCTTCTGAACATCGATGTAACGACTTTCAGCGCGCCCGAAGTGAAGCTCGAAGTGAAAGGGAAGGATTTCAATCTCGATAAGCTTTTCGATACAATGAAGGGCAAGTTCGAGGACGGCAGCTCTCTGACCTTGGTGGCCCACACCCATGTCGATTTTGATTTGGACGCGGTCATAATCGCAAAAGAGGGTGCCTCACCAGAATTGATGGCGGCGCACAACAAGGCCGTGCAGACGGCGGTCGAAGGCAGGCAGTCCTTTGTGAAAGCACTGAAGGGCATGTTCTGAAGCCCGAAGGCCACGCATGACGCAGGAGCTAGAAGTGGCGGGAAAGAGTCTTTGGGATGATCTTGAAGGGACTTTTTCGAGACCAGAGGCCGACGAGCCCGAGGTCTTTTCTCCGGATTTCTGCGACTTGCGGGAAGAGCTAAAAGATCCTGAAAGCGAACCGCTTGAGGAGGTGGTGCAGCACTTGAGAGAACTGGGTTATCTTGAGTCCCTGTTGGATAAGAAAGGGAAGAAGATCGTTCTTGGGCCGAAGGATGAGAAGAAACTGGCCGAGGCGCTGGCGGCGTATTACGCGGATCAGGACCATTTCGAAGTTTTGTTTAGCTACAATCCGAGTCGCGGAGAATCTGGCAAGCCGAGAAACGTCTTTCGCGACGAGGTGCTGGCGGATCAGATGAAAGAGTCACTGGTGGTGAAGTTTGACACCATTGCCCGATTGAGGGCACTGACGTCGCTGGATGGGAAGGTGGAGTTCCTCAGCGAACCAGAAATAGGCGAGAAAAGCCTGCGGACGCGGGTCTTGCACCATCTGCTGCGGATTTATGGCGTTCTGCCGGACGAGTTTGATGCGGGCGCGCCCTACGACGAGGGATCCCTCCGAGCTTTGCGGGGCCTGCGTGCTTTGAAAGGGGTTAAGGCCACTGACACGACCATCCTCGAGGTGATGAAAGGGCTGAATCATTTCGACTTGGTCGCTGAGAAGATTGCGGGGCAGTTTGAGAAGGCGAGCGTTTGGATTCCTGCGCCCAAGCCGGGGAAGGGCTGGGATGATTCCCTTGAGGATCAAACGAAAGCCATCCAGAAAAAACAGCTGCCGACTCGTGTCGTGCAGGTCGGGGCATTCGTGAAAAACGATGAGGCCGGGTGGTCGCCGCCCAGCTGGAATTTGTTTGGGATACGCTTTCTCCAAGTCTATCTCTGGCACCGGGGCCATTATTTTGGAGAAATCGACGGTCTATGGGGACCTATCAGCCAGGAGGCCTTTGTAAGTGCGCTGAAAGCTCACAATAAGCCGACCGAGCCTCTGAAGAAATGGCGGGACACGAACCCTGATGGGAGCCTCAAGGGCTACTGGATGGTGTGGGGTGATTCCTATTGTCTGGACGTGTCTGCATTCATACACGCCTGCACAGACACCTCCAGTCCGCTGAAGGAAACCGACAATGCGAAGTCCCCGGATGATATTTTCGAGATGCAGGAAGCGATCAACGCTCAAGTAAACGAGCTTGGGAAAACGGATAAGGAGAAGGGGGAGGCGTGGTCAAAGGTGTTCATGGCGGCGGAGGGGAATGAGGACAGTAAGCAGGGACGGCGACGGCGAAACTTTTCGCTGGGCATGGTCGGACGCGGCATCCGGCGGTTGCTGGAGGTGGTGAAAAGCATTTGGGCGAATCGCACATCAATGACTCTGCAAGAATTCGTCGATTTCATTGTGGATAAGATTCGTGGGGCGGTGCGTCAGGCCCTGCGGCTTTTAAAGCGCATTCTCGCGCCTGCCTTGGACACAGCGAAGCTGGCCGCGCGACGGGTGATCCGGATGATTACCGGGGCACCCTATGTGCATGCCGCCTCAAGCTCGCGCTGGGTATTGACGAAGTTTTCCCTCGATCAGGACGCGGTGACGCTGGGAAGTCCCACCCTGCTGTCTGAGGATATGGAGGCGCATTTTGAGCTGATCCGGGATGAGAACCGTGCCCTGGACGTGGTGCTGAGGCTGGGGCTGAAGGTGCTGAAGATTGCGAGCACGTTCACGCCCCCGCTGGCGGGGTTCGTGGCCATGACCTGGGTTTGGCAGGTGCTGAGGGCCGTCTGGGACCTGTTCAGAGATCTGCAGGCCCCCTTTGTGAACGAATCCGCGCCATGGCGGACGGGAATGCTGATGACCACATGAGCGATGTGCCTTCCAGAACGGTGGAGGTGACACTGGACGCTGAGAGCGAGGCTCTGCTGATGGCACGAGGCCCGGACTTCCGTCTGAATGGGGTGAAGGAACGCTTCCGGGAGCATTTCCGACCTCAGATCGCAGCGGAGCTGGCCACAAGTCCGGGTGTGAAATGGCTCAAGTTTGCCGCCTCTGTGGTGGCCGGGGCACTCCGGCTGATCCGCCGCTGATGCAGAAGTCTCCCAAACCACAGCGCTCACTGCTAAGCAGCGTGCTTGGAATGAAGCCGGGTTCCGAGTCCTGTGATGGTCAATACAGTCCACACGAGCCATGATGGGAACCACGAAGACCACCACTGTTCTGCGAAGAACACGGCTGCCGCTTGGTGGAATACGAAGATTCCGAGGAGGTTTACGACGAGAGTGATAGCAAGTCCTATCAAGCCAACTCTGAGCAGTGCGTTTGTCAGTTTCATGTGGTTTGATTTTTGATTGAGGCGTGGATGGTGCCGAACAAGAAATGCTGAGCCCATTCATGATGCGTGTCAATCGCGAACGCGGATACTCCGGCGGCTGGTTAAGTAGCAGTTTACGAACCATAAACCGCAACAGAATCTTCAAAAATCAGGCCCTAATTCGGAGTGCCTAAATCAGGAACTAACGGCCGGGAATGAATGGTATTGAGTCTTCAGGTGATGTTATCCAACTCAATCTATCATCGTCTGTACTCACGGACTTGATGCATATAGGGCACTTATAAACACCGGAGGCTGCATGAGCGATGTCTCGGCGTTCACTCCACATGATGGCGAATGAGATGCTGCGTGCATGACCGGAAGTAGGGGCGAAAAACTAACTGAGGGTCTTACCGGGATGGAACCCGAGAAGGGACTCCATGCGGTGAGTTATTGCGAACAAAGGCATGCTGGCATTGCGGGCACCAAGGTGCGTTGAACTCCGCTTTGCTCCAAGATCTGCATCAATCCGAAGTGTCTGTTTGGATTGCGGACGCGATGAATGTGAAACGATTTCGTCATCTGATGAACGTCTCTGAGACGGGTGTCATGCCAAGATAACATGGTGACGATTTAATCACGCTTCGAGGACGTGACGAATGATTCACAGTGACTCGCATGCGTGTCGTTCAAGCTCACTCGATAGACGCATCGAACTTTTTCCAAACCATGATACGAATCAAAAACACACTCCTCTGTCTCGTTGCTTCGTTGCTGGCGCATTCAATCGCTGTCGCTGACACGGTGGCTTACTGGAACTTCAACTCGCTCTCCATTGCCACGGCCAGCAACCCGGGATCCGGGGGCGTGCCCACTTCCATCACGGCCAATCAAGGCGCGGGGACAATCTCGCTAACGGGCTATGGTGGCACGGTGGATGACTTTGCGGGCTCCACGGTGAACGCCATTTCACCCGATACTTCAGGGGCCTCACTCAGCCTTATCGCTGGTGGTGCGACGTTTCCTGGCAATGGCACTTACATTGAGTTGCAATTGAACCTGGCTGATTACGCCGATCCTGTGGTGACGTATGCCACACAGAAGACCGGCACCGGCTACAACAGCGGCGCCTGGTCCTACAGTGTGGGTGGTGGTGCGTTCACCAGCATTACTCCAGCGATTGCTCCACCGGCGGCCTATGCGCTTGCCACAGTGGATCTCAGCGCGATCAACGCGGTGGATGGGCAGGCGAACGTCAGGCTCCGCTGTACCTTCACGGGAGCGAGCAGCGCCTCCGGGAATAACCGCATCGACAACCTGCAGGTCAGTGCCACCCTCACCAGAGATAGTGCGGCTCCGCTTGTGAGCAGCTTTGCTCCTGCGGACAATGCCACAGGTGTGCCGATCACTTCCACGCCGAGCATCATCTTCAATGAGCCCGTGCAGAAAGGGGCGGCAGGCAACATTTTGATCAAGCGCAGCAGTGACAACTCGATCTTTGAAACCATCGCGGTCAGCTCCAGCCAGATCACGGTGTCCGGAGCGACGGTCACGATCACCCCGGCGGGCTCCTTTGACTACACCACGGGCTACTATATTGAGGTTCCATCAGGGGCGATCACGGACCTCGCCAGTAACGACTACGCGGGTATCAGCGGTGCGACGGCCTGGAACTTCACCACGATTGCAGCGTCGGCTTCCCCAACGGCGACAAAGACATTCACCACCGAGGTCAAGGTGCTGCCTGCTGGTGCCAGCGCCAGCGCGGACTTCTATGCGGAAGGCAACGGCCAGGGGTCTTTTGCCCGGTATGACGTCGGGTCGTTCAGTTTCAGCAAGCTGGACTTCGGACTGTCTGGCGCGTCGAATATCACGGGCATCACCAGCGCGGAGTTCACTCTCACGCACAATGACCGGACGTTCAGCGCGGGCACGGAGCTGGAGCTGTTCCTGATGACGGATGTCGTCGGCGGCAATTACGCGGGCAAGACCTTCAATCCAACGTTCGTCAACGGCATCGATAACACGCAGTTTTCCTCCGCGCCGGTGTCGCTCGGCAAATTCCCCTACACCCCGAAGGCGGGTGGAGTTAAGGACACGTTCACGCTTGACCTCAGCCTCGTTACTCCGGCGATGCTGGCGAAGTTGAACACTGGGGAGGAATTCAGCCTCATCCTGGCAGCCACGACGGCACCTGCTGCGATCACTTACTCCGGCAAGGGCAACACGTTTGACCCCGGCGATCCTGTGCTGAAATTCACCGTCTCCGAGACCACGGGCGTGGACACCACGCCGCCAGCCATCGCACTGTTCATTCCTGCCGATGGCTCGGGTGGTCTGCCAATCTCGTCGAACCTGAAGGTGTCGTTCAATGAACTGATCCAGAAGGGTACATCCGGTACGATCACGATCTATCGCAGTGGGGACAATAGCGTCTTTGAAACTATTGATGCCACCAGCTCGCAGGTGACGGTGAATCTCGGCACGGTAACGATTGATCCCGTCAACGCGCTGGAGTCCGCTGGCAGCTATTACGTGCAGATTTCCAATGGTGCGATTCAGGATGTAAGCGGCAACAACTTCGCTGGCATCAGTGACACGACGACGTGGGACTTCAGCACCGCGCAGCCACCGATCACAGCGGCGGGCCCCTTTGCCGTGTCCAAGAACGCTCCAGCGGGCACGGTCATCGGACAGCTCAACTCGAACATCAACGGCAGGGAGGGCATCAAGTATGAAATGCTCAGCGGCAGTGGTGGCTCTACATACATGGAAGCCATTGCGGGCACGAACTGCGTGGTGAACCCGCTCTTCACGATGGGCGACACCATCCTCAACAGCACCGGCGCGCTCAATGCGAGCAGCGCTGGCAGCTTTTCGCCGGTCGGCACGCCGGACGGCCTCGGCGCATTCGCACTGAACGCCACTACCGTGCGAGTCATCATGAGCCATGAGATCGCGATGCCGCTCGGTGCCGGCCTTGCTGGGTATGCCTTCACGCTTGCGAACGGCACGGTGCTGGACAAGGGCGGCTCGCGCATCACTTACATCGACGTGGACAAGGCCAGCCGTCGTATTGTGGACGGTGGCCTCGCCATCGCACGCATGTATGACCGCGCGGGCAATGTGGTGACAAGCACCAGTCAGCTCGATCTCGGCGGCCTGGACCGCTTCTGCTCGGGCTCGTTGTATGAACCGAACTTGTTCGGAGCGAATCGCGGCATTGTGGACCGCATTTACTTTGCGGGTGAGGAAAGCGGCACGGCCTTCGGTGCTCCGCACGGCGGCACGGAGTGGGCTCTGGATGTGACCACTGGCGACCTGTGGGCGCTGCCCGACTTTGGCCGCGGTGAGTGGGAAAACGCTGCGCAGGTGGACACGGGTACCACGACGCACGTTGCGTTCCTGATGGGGGACGACTCGCAGGGTGCACCGCTTTACATGTACATTGGCGTCAAGAATGCGGCTGGCAATTTCATTGAGCGCAACGGCTTGAAAGGCGGCCAGCTTTATGTGTGGAAGGCCACCAACGGCGACACAACGCCGCAGCAGTTCAAAGGCACCGGAGCCACCCGTGCCGGAACCTGGGTTGCCATCAACGCGAAGAATGCCGCGCTGGCCGGCACGACGGGCTATGATGCGCTTGGCTACAAAAACGACAACATTCTGGAAAGCGAGGCCGACACGCTCGGTGCCTTTTCTTTCTCGCGTCCTGAAGACTTGTCCACCAGCCCGACGGACGGCACGATCCTGGCCTTCAACTCCACGGGCCGTGGCAGCCTGTATCCATTCGACAACTGGGGCGACACTTACATCGTCGATCTCGACTTCACCAACATCAATGCGCCAACGGCTTCGATTCGCATTGTCTATGACAGCGATGACGCCGGTGGCGGCCAGTTTGCCACGCCTGAAGAAGGCCTGCGCTGCCAGGACAACCTTGACTGGGCCGACGACGGTTTCCTGTATGTCCAGGAAGATCAGGCGAACCAGGTGGGCAGCTTCGGCGCGGCAGGCTTTGAGACCTCCATCTGGCGCATGGATCCGACCAACGGTCGCGTCACGCGCCTGACGATGACGAACCGCAGCAATGTGCTGCCGCTTGGCTCGACAGACGGTGACGTCGCAGACTTTGGCAACTGGGAGTCCTCCGGCATCGTGGATGTGTCCACACTATTTGGCGAGGCGGCCGGCACGCTGCTTCTGTTCGACGTGCAATCGCATTCGGTTACGAACGGTCTCATTGGAGTGAAAACACTCTTTGAAGGCGGACAGCTCTGCTTCCTGCAGCGTGGAATCGACAAGGGCGCGTTTGCCGTGAATCCAAACACAGGCATCATCACACTCGCCAATCCGCTGGCGCTCGACACGGTGAACCATCCCACGCACGAGCTGCGCTTGCACGCCTTCGACGGCACAAACCACACGCTCGGCGCCATCACGATCAACGTGACGAACACGGCCGTGGCGAAGACGAACAGCTTCAAGGCCGCCACCTTCAACACATCGCACTTCCGCGACACTGACAACACGCTCATCAACGACCTCGGCGTGCTCACGAACGTGAACTCGCAGAAGATCGCGCGCATCATCCAGCGCAACAACCCGGACGTCATTCTGCTCAACGAGTTCGACTACGACTCAGGTGGCAAGGCGATCAAACGCTTTAAGGAGAACTACCTCGAAGTCGGCCAAAGCGGCGAGTCGCCGGTCTATTACCCCTATGTTTTCATCACGCCCGTAAATACGGGCGTTCACTCCGGCTTCGATCTCGACAACAACGGCACCGTCGTTTCAACCCCCGGTGCCACGGGCTACGGCGAGGACGCGTTCGGCTTCGGCTTGCATCCGGGTGAATACGGCTTCGTGGTGCTCTCCAAGTATCCGATTGATACGGAGAACATTCGCACCTTCCAAAAGTTCCTCTGGAAAGATATGCCCGGCGCGATGCTGCCTGACAATCCGAACGTCGCTGGCACGGGTGACTGGTATTCGCCAGCGGAGTTGAACGTCTTCCGGCTCTCCTCGAAGAGCCATGCGGATGTTCCCGTCATCATCAATGGCACTACGGTGCATGTGCTTGCCAGCCATCCCACACCGCCCGTGTTTGACGACCCGGGCTCGGGCCAGCCATGGATTGCCGGGGTCGATCACAATGGCCGCCGCAACAGCGATGAAATCCGCTTCTGGAACGACTATGTGAATCCTTCCGCATCGTCTTACATCTACGACGACACTGAAACCTCGGCGACGGCAAGTGGCGGCCTCACTCCGAACGCACGCTTCATCATCTTCGGCGACCAGAACTCCGACAACAACGAAGGCGACGGCACCGATCCTGCGATCAAGCAGCTCATCGGCGGAATTGCCACCGTGGGCGGCGCCACCATTCCAGCGAACCCGCTCATCAACAGCACCTTCGTACCCGGCGGCGGTGCAGGCCCGCAGCCAGATGACACGGCGGCCTTCAGCAGCGGTGTGCGTGTGGACTACGTGCTGCCTTCCATCTTCGGCCTTACCGCGAACAGCGGTGGCGTCTTTTGGCCTGCCGCAGGATCAGACCCGATCACCGCCGCGCTCGATGCATCGGATCACCACATGGTCTTCGTCAATCTCACGCTCACTGGTGTGGAACTACCGCCGAACACCGACGTCATCACTTACTATGCGCCTGCGGCCGGTTTGAGCGGCGCTGCCCTGCAAAGCGCACTCCACAACATCATCAAGAATCATGTCGTCATCGACTACGGGACGATCGATGAAGTGATGCAGGTGATCGATGAAACCTCGACAGGCAGCAACCAGGTGCGCCTTTTGTATTCCAATGCGACTCTGCCAAAACTGAGCAACAACATCAGCGGTGGATGGAATCGCGAGCATGTCTGGCCTCGCAGCGACGGTGTGGGCGACAACGGCCCCGACTACAGCGACCTGCATCACCTCTTTCCGTGCAAAGACACCGTGAACAGCCTTCGCTCAAACGACCCGTACAACGTCTGCGCCGATCTTCACCACGATGCCTTCGCCCCCGAATCTCACGGCGACGGCAGCTACTGGGAGCCGCTTGACCGGGACAAGGGCATCGTCGCCCGTGCGCAGCTTTACATGATGACACGCTACGACGGCAGCGAACCGCTCACCGTTGACCTCGTTCTCGCTGACAACACCGCTCCTACCGGCACCCAGGGTGTGCTCTCTACGCTGCTCGCCTGGCACAAGGCCTTCCCGCCCTCCGACTACGAACGCAACCGCAACAACTCCATCTACTCAGGCGCTCAGGTGAACGGCGTCACTCGCGCCCAGGGCAACCGCAACCCGTTCATCGACTTCCCGCAGTTTGTGGATGGGATCTTCCTCGGCACCGGGACGCACTCGTTCTCCAAATGGCAATTGCAGAATTTCAGCTTCGCTCAGTTGCTCAGTTCCGCCACCTCCGGCGCTAACGCCGATGCGGACGGCGACGGTCGCAGCAACTACGCGGAATTCCTCCTCGGTGGCAATCCTCTCAGCGGCAGTGACCAGCCACTCGTCACCTCAGCCACCGGCAATCAGTTCACATTAACCTTCTACCGCCCGAAAGGCACCACTGTGCTGCAAGCCCGCATCGAATCTAGCACGCTGCTCGTCGGCGGCAGTTGGACGACCGTGCCGAACTGGGAAGCAAACTCCGTCATCACTGACTTCGGCGACTATCAGCGCGTCGTCTTCACCACGACGATACCTGCCGGAGAGGGAAAGCAGTTCTACCGCGTGGTGTTTGAGTGATCGCTCGTGCTTTGGGATGCCAAGAGTTCAGAGTGCGGAAGTCACTCTTGTGAGTATGCACTCTGAACTTTCAGGAACGCCTGGTGAGTGGATCAAGCCTTACGCCCAACCCTGATCTGCCCGCAAGGCTCGGAGGCTCGTTCGCGATTCAGGTGTGAAGGACACGCCGCACGAGGTTTTGTGACCTTTGCTAGTATCTAAGAATAGATGAGTGATGCAGCGACTTCATTTCCGCATTGATCTTTGCTTGTTTCCTCTTGATTTGCTGGCCCAGCCTGCCGTGACATTGCCGGAGACTCATTACTTGGGCTTCGCCCACTGCGGGCGCTCCTCGATTACGTAGTCCGTCATCAGATACTCGGTGCCATTGCGCAGGATGATGAGCTTCACCGGCTGGCCGACGCCATACATGTAGAGCCACTTTTGGAAGTCGGCCACGCTCAGGATGCGGCTGTAGGAGAACTGCACGAGGATGTCGCCAACCTTGATGCCGAGTTTCTGCGCGGGGCTGTTGTCCCACACGTCCTCGATGGCTACACCACCGTGATGTTTCTTCGCGGAGGGGAAATAGCGCTGTTCATTCTCGTTCAAGGGGCGCACGGAGAAGCCGGTCCAGGGCGACTTCAGGCTGCGTTTCGTTTTGAGGCTCTCGTAGATGTTGAAGCACAGATTGATAGGCAGCAGATGGGTCTCGCTCGTGCCCTCGTCGTGCCCCGGTTCGGGAACGGGCTTGTAGCCGGTGAAAATGGCCGCCACTTCGCCTGAATCTGCAAAGAGCACCGGTCCACCGATCGATGCCGCAGGGATGGGAATCTTCGCGCGAAACATGGTCGAGGCGAGGCTGTGCTGATAACATAGCTTCGTGTTCAAAGCGGTGACGGAGCCCTCGAAGGTCTTCAAAATGCCGTTTTCGAGGGCCACCGCTTGCAAGGCCATTCCGGGTGTGATTTCACGTTTCACCGCGCAAACGACCGGCGTGAAGGTTTCGTCCGTTTCGAGTTTCAGGATGCCGATGTTGATCGTAGGCTCGACGCCGATGATTTCGGCGGTGTAGTTCTTCTCGCCTGAGGTCACCACAAACTTCTCCAGCAGTCTGCCATCCGGCTGCGAGGAGAGGTTATCATAGTTGGTGAGCACGAAACCTTCCTTTTCAACGATGAAGCCAAGGCAGCGATTGAGCACCTTGCCGCCAGTCGAGCCAGCAATGCTCACCACACTGCGATTCGGGGTTTCACCAACGAGTGCTGAGGTGAGGAGGAATACGAAAGACAAAAATCTCATGGTGCGAAGGATTGGTTAAAGGGATTCACTTCCGTGCCGCGAGTGATGCGGAGAAAGCCGTGCTGCGTGGCTGTGTGGCAGGTGTTGCAGCTCTGAATGACGGCATCTAGCCCCTGCAGCAGCCGTTCACGTCTCACCGGCTTCTCAGTAACTGCCGCCTGCAGCGCTTCATAAGCAGGAAGTCCCAGACGGTCGATCAGCAGGGCGATGGGCAGCCGCTCATACTCCGGCGCTTCCTTTTGAATCGTCTGCAACTGCTCCAGTGACTCATGCAGATAAAAAGCCGCCAGCTCCGCGTTTCCAGCGTCCGCCGAGAGAGCGAGCTTATGGGTGAGCCGCTGTAAATCTCCCATGAGCAGCGCCAGCTCAGGTGCGGCCTCAATGGGAATGGCCTGCAATGGTACTGGCTGCGAAAATAGTAAAGTGATGCCGAGCGCGGCAAAAATCATCAAGGTGAGCATCTTCATTACTGCTGACACAGTTACAATGTGCGAGCGGAGCAAATGCAGGTCTGCAACGATTTCGACCAATGAAACCCATCAATAGCAAGCATGCCACGCTCCATATTTTTGTTTGACCAAACAAACACTGCCGAATCGTCGCGATGCAGTGGGCAACGGCAGCATAATTAAAGCTATTCCTACGTCGAAACTACCCCCAAGATCAGCATGAATGCCGATTCTGGACGCCGGGTGTTTTCGGGTGTGGCCTCCGCAGGCCGTGCTGCGTCTGCGGGGTGGGTGGCTGCCTCGGGCCGCTGTGTGCGGGAGGCTGTCTCCGGGCCTGTGGGAGATGTCTCCCGACCGGAGCAGGGTGTGTTGGCAGGCATATCTGCGGGCAGGCATATCTGCAGGCAGGCGTGAGAGGGTGGCCCTGGCATCGGCGAGTTCTTTTTTCTGGGGGTCGCTGAGGGGCTCTTTTTGAGTTTCGAGCTTCTGCACGTGGTCCTGCAGGACGGACTGGGCCTGGGCGACGTCTGACTGCACCTGCGGGTGCCCGCGCTGCTCAGGCGGGCGGTTCATGACGTTGTTGACGAGCCGCTGCGACTGACAGACGCGGATTCCCACTCAAGCGCGCGCCGCTGCATGCATGGTCAATGCTGAGTCATGAGGCTGAAAATGAAATGCTTGTGCAGCAAGTCTCTACAAAATGCCTGACAAGAATGGCACTTAATTAAGGGCGGGTTTCGTTTTTAGCCAAGCTCATTCACAGAACCATTGGTAAATCTAAAGGTTAGCAATGGTTAAGCGTATTGATCATGCATAAACTCCGTCCTGCATGGCCATTCAAACTTCTTTTCTCCCCCACTTCCCTCACCT
>NCCR01000335.1 GCA_002279765.1 Verrucomicrobia bacterium 12-59-8
ACCATCGATCCCCGCATCGCCAAGCTCGCGAAAAAGTACGCCGCCCTGGATGATCGCAGTTTTGCCAACTACGTCGAACGCGCCGTCGCCCGTCAGGTCGAAGAAGACCAGAACCGCGAATCAAGCGCCAAAGAGAAGCCCAAAGCCGCCCGCAAGAAGTAAGCACAGGCAGGCCGCCCCCCGCGCAAGCGGTATATCTAGTCGTCTCAAAATCAGCCCAGTAGCACAGCCACTGGAGTTTGAAAAACCGTGGAGCTAAGGGGATTCGAACCCCTGACCTTCTCATTGCGAACGAGACGCTCTACCAACTGAGCTATAGCCCCCAAGGCAACTGCACCGGCTAGACCAGCGCATGCGGGTATATCTACATTATGTGCCGTCCCGTCATTCCGGCAAGCTGATTCCTGCCCCACGGCTGGTGGGCTGGGATTCCGGTCCTTGGCCCCCCGCCATCGCCAAGGCCGTCCGCAAATACCACGCTGACGTGAAGGTGAAAACTCTGATGTCATGAGCGGCCTGAGGTCAATCTCTGCGCAGGGGGGGGGGCGAGGTCCCACAAACCCTGCGTTATGATTTACCGCACTGCGCTTCTTTCTCCAGCACTGCAAGCGTGGTCTTCATCACGGTGTCGGGCGTCAGGGAGATGCTGTTGATGCCCTGCTCCACGAGGAACTGGGCGAACTCGGGGTAGTCGCTCGGTGCCTGGCCGCAGATGCCGATTTTGCGGCCTTTGGCGCGGCAGACGGCAATGACCTGGGCGATCATCTTCTTCATCATCAAAGATGGGCGCGACGATTTCGCTGTCGCGATCCACTCCGAGAATGAGCTGCGTGAGGTCGTTGGAGCCGATGCTGAAACCATCGAAGATATCCGCAAACTCCTCGGCCAGGATTACGTTGCTGGGGATCTCGCACATGACGTAGATCTCTAGCCCGTCCTGCCCGCGCTTGAGTCCGTGCTTCTCCATTTCGGCCTGCACCTTGCGGCCTTCATCCAGCGTCCGGCAGAAGGGGATCATCAGCTTTAAATTGGTGAGCCCCATCTCATCGCGCACCTTTTTTGTGGCACGGCACTCCAGCGCAAATCCGGCCTGATAGCGCGGATGGTAATAGCGGCTCGCGCCACGAAAGCCGAGCATCGGATTCTCCTCCGCAGGCTCAAAGGCTTTGCCGCCGATGAGGTTGGCATACTCGTTCGTTTTGAAGTCACTGAGCCGCAGGATGACATCCTTCGGATAAAACGCAGCGGCGATCATGGCCACGCCTTGCGCCAGTTTATCCACGAAATACTGCGGCTTGTCGGTGTAGCCCGCCGTGAATTTCTCGATCTCTGCTTTGGCGGCGGCATCCTCCAGCTGCGCGAAGTTGATCAGCGCGAGTGGATGTATTTTGATGTACGTGCTGATGATGAACTCCATCCGCGCGAGGCCGACGCCGTCATTCGGGATGAAGGAGAGCGCAAAAGCCTCCTCGGGATTGGCGAGGTTCATCATCACCTTCGTGCGCGGTTTGGTCAGAGACTTGAGATCGGTGCGCTGCACTTCAAAGGGCAGCTCTCCCTCATACACAAAGCCGGTGTCGCCCTCCGCGCAGCTCACGGTGACCATCTGGCCATCCTTCAGGGATTCCGTGCCGTGCTCCGTGCCCACGATGGCCGGCACGCCGAGTTCGCGGCTGACGATGGCTGCATGGCAGGTGCGCCCGCCTCGGTTTGTGATGATGCCTGCAGCTTTCTTCATGATGGGCTGCCAGTCGGGATCCGTCTTGTCTGTGACGAGGACTTCGCCCTGCTGAAACTGGCCAATGAATTCGGCGCTCTTGATCACACGGACTCGTCCCGTGGCTATTTTCGCGCCCACGCTGCGCCCGCTCGTCAGCACGGCGCTGTGTTTGGTCAGCTTGTAGGTTTCCAGTACGTCAAGATCCTTGCGCGACTGCACCGTCTCAGGCCTCGCCTGCACGATGAACAGATCCCCCGTGATGCCGTCCTTGGCCCATTCCAGATCCATCGGCGCGTGCTGGCCGCGCTTCGCGGAGTAGTGATCTTCGACGATGCAGGCCCAGCGCGCGAGTTCCAGCACTTCGTCATCCGTGAGCGCCAGCTTTGCGCGATCCTCCGGTGCCACGGGAATGTTTTTCACCATTTTTCCACCACCGGAATCATACACGAGTTTAAACTCCTTGCTGCCCACCGTCTTTTGCAACACCGGCCGGTGCCCCGTCTTGAGCGTGGGTTTGAACACGAGAAACTCGTCCGGCGTCACAGAGCCCTGCACCACGTTTTCGCCCAGCCCATAGGCAGCGCTGATCATCACGGCATCACGGAAGCCCGTTTCAGTATCAATGGTGAACATGACCCCGGAGCAGGCCAGATCAGAGCGCACCATGCGCTGCACGCCGATGCTGAGCGCGACCTTGAAATGATCGAATTTCTTGTCCACGCGGTAGCTGATGGCGCGGTCCGTGAAGAGCGAGGCAAAGCAGCGCTTGCACGTCTCCAGCAGCGCTGCTGTGCCGTGGACGTTCAGGTAAGTCTCCTGCTGCCCGGCAAAGCTCGCATCTGGCAGGTCTTCGGCGGTGGCGGAGGAGCGCACCGCGACATCCAGTGGCGCTGCGCTGCTGCCTTGCAGGTTACGATAGGCCTTCGTGATCAGCTCCTGCAAATCAGCAGGCAATGTCGCATTGAGGATGGCTTGGCGCACCGCCTGACCGCGCGTGCTGAGGTTCGCCATATCGCGTGTGTCGAGATCGGCGAGCGTTGCACGGATGCTGTCGTCAATGCCTGCCTCACGAATGAAATGCCGGTAGGCATCAGCCGTGATGGCAAATCCATCCGGCACCTTCACTCCTTTGGCAGTGAGCTCGCGCACCATCTCGCCCAGAGAGGCATTCTTGCCACCGACCGATGGCACATCGTCGATGGTGATGTCAGCAAACCATTGGATGAAAGGGGAGCTTGGGGATGTGTTCATAAGGTGTTGGGGGGGGGAGGCTTTGACTTACTTCACCACGCGCTCCGCCACGGGCTGCAGGCCATCTCGAAAGCGCATGATGCTGTCCATGGTCGCGCGGGCGATTTCCGTGAGTGCTTCGTGGGTGAGGAATGCCTGATGTGCGGTGACGAGCACGTTTGGGAAGGTCGTGAGCCGGGCCAGTTCATCGTCTTGAAGCACCTCGCCCGAGAGATCTTCAAAGAAGATGCCCTCCTCCTCTTCATACACATCCAGCGCCACGCCGCCCAGATGGCCGGACTTGAGCGCTTCGATCACCGCTGCCGTATCCACCAGCTTGCCACGGCTGGTGTTCACCAGATAGGCACCTGGCTTCATCCTCGCGAGGGTGGACACATTCAGCAGATAATGCGTCTCTGGCGTCAGCGGCAGATGCAGGCTGACCACATCACTCTCCGCCAGCAGAGAATCCAAGCTCAGGTAGTTGATCTCGTGCTGCGCCGCCCATTCGGGCATCGGCTGTGGATCATATGCGACGACCCGGCAGCCGAAGCCTCGGAAAATCTGCGCCGTGACTCGTCCGATCTTGCCGGTGCCGATGATGCCCGCCGTCTTCCCATGCAGATCAAATCCCACAAGCCCGCTGAGCGAATAGTTTTGCTCGCGCACCCGATTATAAGCGCGGTGGATTTTCCGGTTCAGCGCCAGCAGCAGCGCGACAGCATGCTCCGCGACGGCATGGGGTGAATAGGCGGGCACACGCACCACCAGAATGCCCAGTTCATTTGCGGCAGCGCGGTCCACATTGTTAAAACCCGCACTGCGTAGCGCCACCAGCTTGACCCCAGCCTTGGCCAGCTTCGTCAGGCAATCACGGTTCAGGCAGTCATTGACGAACACACACACCGCCGCTGTCCCCTCCGCAGAGCTGGCAGTATCCGCCGTGAGCCGAAACTCATGAGGTCGAAGCTTCAATCCTGTTCCCTCAGCCGCGCGGCCAAAATACTCACGGTCGTAAGGCTTCGAATCGTAAAGAGCGATGGTATAGTCAGTCATGGAACTGTGGGGAGAAGGTTCGGCTGAATGCTTCTGCATTTTTTTCACCCGTCCACACCATCATGCTGAAACTTTAGACATGCTCTGTGTACCACTTCATCCGCTGCGTTGTCATGTAGCGGTCCCATCGCATCCACTTCTGCGGCTGCGGCAAACGCCTTTGGCTTCCTGGCGCAGTGGGCTGTGTCGTGTTTCATGAGAGTCATAGGATAGAAACCCAGCCGCTTCTTTGCCATGGGGTGAAACCCACCCCCGACGGAAACGAAGTTGCAGGCAGGGTTTCACCCCATGGCATGCGGGCTCCGCACTTGGTAGCATGTCTCGCATGCCACCCAGTGACCTACCCATCCCTCAGTGATCCCATGCGGTCTTGAATAGAACAGCAGCCGCTGCGTCCCAGTATCAGGCCACGCATGGTGCGTGAGGAGACAAGTCCTCGCTGCCACGGCCCCTCTTAGAATCTCCCCCTCGCTCCATCATGAAACGCTCATTTCTCCTCTTATGCGCCACGCTACTTGCCGTGGCCGCACCTCTCGCTCCGGCACGTGCGGATGACTCCGTGTCCATCGACTTCTTCTACGATGCGCTCAGTCCCTACGGTGACTGGATTTACACGCCAAACTACGGCTACGTCTGGCAGCCACTCGTCGCGCAGCAGCCCGGCTGGTCGCCGTATGCAGACGGCAGCTGGGCGTACACAGATGCCGGCTGGACGTGGATCTCCAACGAAGACTTCGGCTGGCTCACCTACCACTACGGGCGCTGGATTCTCATGCAGCGGCTGGCTCACCTACCACTACGGGCGCTGGATTCTCATGCAGCAGTCCTGGGTGTGGGTGCCCGGCTATGAGTGGGCCCCAGCCTGGGTCTCCTGGCGTCAGACGCAGGGGCAGATCGGCTGGGCACCACTCCCACCCGAGGCCGCATGGGCTCCCGGCATCGGCTTCGGTGGCTGGACAGACAGCTATTACGATGTCGGCCCTTCGTATTACAATTTCGTGCCCATCGGCATGTTTGCCAGCGCGGTGTCGCTGCGGCCCTTCATCCTGGACCGCAGTCGCAATTTCAACTACTACGACCAGTCCATCAACATCACCCACACCAGCTATCGGCCGAATATAATGAACCACATCTTTGTGGGCGGGCCTGATCCACAGCGCATTGACGGCTTTGGCAGCAACCATGTTCGTCGGCTCACGCTGCGGCGCGATGACGAAGGCTTCCGCCGCAACTGGCTCGACAATGACCGCCGTGGTAACGGCAACGGTGGCCCGCCACGCGGCGCAGGCTCATCCTCCCGCATCGAGCAAGGTCAGCTCTTCATCGTCGCCCCATCCATCCGCAGGGACGCCTCCCATGCACTGCCCTCCCGCGTGCGCGAGCCCATGCACCAGCCGGTGATCGATCGCGGCTGGCGCGGCGCGCCGGACGCCCAGAGCAGCGACCGCATGCGCCAGCAGCAGCGCGATGAACTCGCCCGCACACGCCCGCCCCAGCTGCCAGAGAAAAATCTGCGGCCCGTTACCAGCACCGCGCCACCGCCCGCCTTCGGTCGTGACTTGCAGGCCCACGAGCGCATCGGTGGTGGGAAGGGGGGGGCCAATGGCACCACCCCGCGCCACGTGACCGAAGAAGTCCGCACGCCCACCACACCCAAGAAGCCACTGCCCTCCGGCGGGCCTCCCGGCATCCCTGTCAGAGTGAATGAAGTGCCCGGCAATCGTGGCGCTGTCCCGAGCGCAGGTCCCTCACGCAGCGAACCGAATGCCCATGGCCAGCAGTCCGGGCAGATGCCAGGCCAGCGCCCTGGAGAAAACAAGGCCCCAACTCCCGGCGGCACCCCGCACATCAGGTCAGGCATTTCAGGAGCGCCTCAAGGAATCCCGTCACAGCCCGCAGCAATGCCGCAGCACATCACACCACAGAATATGAGACCAGAGCACAAAGGGCCGCAGTCCCCAGCCTCACCACAGCAGCGCCTTCCGAATGCCCCCGACAGGCAGTCTGAAATTCCCAGCCGTCATCAGGCACCGCCATCTGCCCAGCCTCCAGCGGAGCGCCCCCACATGCGGCCGCAACCCGGTGTGCCACCCACACCTCCAGCACCTCAGCAGCGCCCGCCCGTTCACGCACAGCCACCGCAAGGCGGCGCGCCCCCGCCCAGCATGCCCGCCGCGCCGCCTCCCCATCGCGCCCCGCCCCCTTCAAACAACGCTCCTCAGCATCCAGGCGCCCAAGGGAAAAGGTAAGTGGGCAGCAGCCAAAGGATCAAGATGTGCAGCTACACACAATCTTACTCGTCCTTGATCCTGCTCATCTCACCGCAAGATTCAAGCAGCATGGCGGATGTGCCTGGCCTTGAAGCAGGGACGGACGCGATGGGTCGGCGGCGCTGCGTGCCGTTTTTGGGTCCTCGTTTGCGCGATTCCAAAGCTTGGCTGCCATGCAGTCTTGCTTTGTTGTTTTCTATTTATTTGAAGGGTTAATAAATGGATTGCACGCCTGCGGTGAGTGCGGCTATGCGTGCAGCGCATGCCCTCTGTTCCACCTCTTCGTCCTGCCGCTTTTTTTGACCGCGATGGGGTCGTCAATGTCTCCCCGGGGGACGGCTACGTGCTGCTCTGGGAGGATTTTCAGTTTGCGCCGGGCATCATCGAGGCTCTGGCGCTGTGCCGTGAACGTGGTTATGCGACGATCCTGGTGACGAGTCAGCAGGGCGTGGGCAAAGGCCTGATGACGCAGGGGGCGCTCGATGATCTGCATGAGCGCATGCAAGGTGAACTGATTCGGCATGGTGCCGCGCTCGATGGCATCTATTCCTGCACGCACCTCGCGGGCACCTGCACCTGTCGCAAGCCGAGCGCGGAGATGATTTTCCGCGCGCGTGATGAGCACGGCATCGATCTGAGTCGGAGCTGGCTCGTGGGCGATCATGATCGTGACATCCAGATGGCGATCAATGCAGGCGTGCCGCGCACGGTGCGCATTTTGAGCCATCACGAGCCGAAGGTGGCAGCGGAGTTTACGCTCCCAGATACCACTGGCCTTGCGGCTTTGCTGACAGCAGAGCTGCCATGATCCGTCGGAGCTGACTGATCGGACGGATTCGTCGGATCATACGCGGTGGGCAGCCCTAGCCTAGCTACCCTCGCACCACTTTCCCTCAGCGCTTGGCCATCGCGGATTCGAGCGCCTTGCGGTAGTTCAGCACGGCATCGCCGATGGCGGCTGAAACCTGCTGGCGATACGTTTCGGAGGCGACGAGCTGGCATTCCGCACCATTGGTCACGAAGCCGCCTTCAAACAAGATGCCGGGACGCTTGCAGCCGGTGAGCACGCTCCACTGCGCACGCTTGATGCCGCGATCGACGAACTTGAAACGGCTGATGACGCTGGCATGCACGGCGGTGGCGAGTGCGATGTTGGCGGAATCCTGTTTGTTGCCGGTGACGCCGTTGACGTTGTAACCGCCACCGCGGCTGATCGTTGCAGCGGCGCTCTGAGGCGTGAGCGCCCAGGTTTCGATGCCCGTGGCGGCAGCACCGCCGGAGTTGAAGTGGAAGCTGAGGAAGATGCTCTTCGGGGTCTGGTTCGCGATCGCCACGCGTCCGCCAAGGGTGATGAAGGTATCCGTCGCGCGTGTCAGGATCACCTTGAAGCCGCGCTGCATCAGGGCCGTGCGCACGGACATGGCCATCTTCAGCGCGAAGTCTTTCTCGTAGCCGTAAATACCGCGCGCGCCGGCATCATGGCCGCCGTGGCCTGCATCGACGACGACGGTGTCGAAGAATTCGGCGTTCTGAATGTGGCTGGGGTAGAGGACGGGGTCGATGAGCTTGCACAGATCGAGGCGCGAGAAGAGCACCTTGCCGTTGTACTCCACCACGGGGAAGCTGAGGATGAACTTGATGTTGTTGATCAGCATGTCCTGGGAGCCTACCTGCGCCTTGAGAATGAGCTTGGGGGAGCCGAGCCAGAAGTGCGTGCCCTGAATGCGGAAGGTGGTGAAGCCATACACGGGATTGTAGAAGTTGCGGATACTCTCCGCCGTCACGTAGTCACGCCCGCCGATCTTCACGATCTCCCAGCCGCCGTTGGCAGGGAGGACTTCGACGGATTTGGATGCCTCAGCGGCGGGGGCCTTGTCTTCAGCGTCCTCTTTGAACTCGCCCTTCATGGGGGCTTCGTTGTCCTTCGCTGAGGATGATTTCGTCACATCCTTGATTGGCTCCTCCTTGGGCTTGGAAGTCTCCGTTTTCGCGGTGGTCTTGGCGGGGGCGGCTTTCTTGCCAATCTCCACTTTCTTGCCGCCGGTCGTGGTGATGATGACCCGTGGCGGTTTGTTGCTGGTGGGGGTTTTGGCGGTGGTCTTTTCCGGTTCTGGTTTCGGCTTGCTGGCAGGCGCAGGCTTGGCGGCCGGCTTTTTCACAGGCTCAGGCGCAGGCGGCGGAGTTTCTGCCTTGCCACCACCACCGAAGATCTTTTTAAAGAAGCCCGGCTTCTGATCGTCTGCGCGCGCCACGTCGAACGACGCTGAAGCCAGTGCGAAAGCGAAGGTGGCGATGAGGGCCTTGGGGAGTTTGGGATGCGGTCCGGGGGGCATGACAGGAATGACAGCAATATCGGAGTAAAGCTGCCTCTTATACCCTGAGACGGCCCGGAGCGCAAACGATCTGACAGGCTGGGCCAGGGGCGGTCAGGTTTTGCCAAAAAATGCCCAAGGTGGTCATAAGGGTGCTTTCTGCCTCTCCTGGACGGTGCTGCCTCCACCCGGCCCTTGACGCCGCCGCCCGCTTGACCCATTGACCATACATCCATGACTAAAAAACCTGTTGTTCTGATTATTCGTGACGGCTGGGGCATCAATCCCGGCGGCAAAGCCCAAGCTGAAGCCAATGGCGACGCCACCCTGCTGGCCCGCACCCCCTTCCACGACCACCTTTACGCCACCTACCCGCGCGGCACTGTCAGCGCCAGCGGCGAAGATGTGGGTCTGCCGGACGGCCAGATGG
>NCCR01000066.1 GCA_002279765.1 Verrucomicrobia bacterium 12-59-8
CGTCAAGACCGGCGACATCGTCTCCGCCAAGTGCATTGGCATCGACGACAAGGGCCGCATCAAGATGAGCCGCAAGGCCGCCATGAAAGACAAGGACGCTGCAGCCGCCGCTGGCGACGCCGCTCCTGCTGAAGACGTAGGCTAAGTCTCATCCGCTCAACACTCAAAACCACGAAGAGGCCGCTGCAAAGCGGCCTCTTTTTTGTCCAGTCCTCTGCGGCCAGTTGCGAAAACCGGCCAAACTTGGAATCGCACATTGCCCAAAACTCCTGATGATTGGTGCCGCTATGAACAACACCCCCATTCCTTCCACCCACAACAAGCTGGTCGGCTATATCCTCTGGCTCGTCGGCTTCACCGGTGCACATCGTTTTTACTTTGGCAAACCCAAGACCGGCATCTTGTGGTTTCTGACTGGCGGCCTGTTCCTCATTGGATGGTTCGTCGATTTGTTTCTCATTCCAAGAATGGACCGGGAGGCTGATCGCCGGTTTGTCCCCGGTCATCTAGACTACTCGCTCGCCTGGGTGTTCCTGACGTTTTTGGGCATCTTTGGTGTCCACCGTTTCTACATGGGTAAATGGGTGACCGGCCTGCTCTACCTAGTGACCGGCGGTGGTCTGCTCATCGGCATTGTTTACGATTTCTGTACCTTGAACACGCAGATCAGTGAAATCAATGCAGCCGGACGCACTGGCCGCAGCGCATAAACTGGGCGTGCGGCGGACTGACGATAAAAGCAGGATTTGTCGAAGGAGTTGCAGCCAGCGCTTCGTTCTGGCAAAAACATCTGTCTTCAACCAGATCCAACCATGACTTCACGCCGTTCCTTCATCTCTTAGTCCGCCCTCGCCTTCACCGCCCTGTCAGCCAGCCGTGTGCTCGGGGCCAATGACACCATCCGCATCGCCTCCATCGGCCTCGGCGGCCAGGGCCTGGGAAATGCAAGCCGCATGGCCAAAGTCCCGGGAGTAGAAATCGCCTACCTCTGCGATCCCGACACCGTAGCCCTGGACAAGGCCAAAAAAGCTTTTCCCAACGCCAAAACCACGCAGGACCTCCGCAAGGTCATGGAAGACAAAAGCATCGATGCCGTCGTCGTCTCCACCGGCAATCACTGGCACGTCCTCGCCTCCATCTGGGCCATGCAGGCAGGCAAGGATGTCTACGTCGAGAAGCCCGTCTCCCACAACATCTGGGAAGGCCGCAAACTCGTCGAAGCCGCACGCAAGTACAACCGCATCGTTCAGGGCGGCACGCAGCAGCGCAGCGATCCGCTGCAGGATGAAATCAAAACCTTCCTCGATGAAGGATCCATGGGAAAAATAAAATACGTGCGCTGCAATCACTACAGCATGCGTGCCTCCATCGGCAAACTCGCGCGGCCTCTCACTCCGCCCACTAAGGTGGACTACGATCTCTGGCTTGGCCCTGCGAAGGATGAGCCCATCTACCGCGAAAAATTCCACTACGACTGGCACTGGAACTGGAACACCGGCAACGGCGAGATGGGCAACTGGGGCCCCCACATCCTCGATGACCTCCGCAACGTCGTCTTCCGCGACAAAGTGCCATTGCCAAAACGCGTCATCGCCGGCGGTGGCCGTTTCGCCTGGAATGACGCCGGCGAAACACCCAACACCCACTTCGCCTACATGGACACCGGCAGCATCCCGGTCATCATCGATTTCCACAATCTGCCACGTCAAAAAGGCGTCAAAGCCCCCGACGTATATCTCCGCCGCCGCACCGGCGCCTTCCTCATCATCGAATGCGAAGGCGGCTACTACACCGGCAGCCGTGGCGGCGGCACCGCCTTCGATGCCGAAGGCAAGAAACTCCACATCTTCAAAGGCGACGGTGGCAAAAACCACGCCGCCAATTTCATCGACGCCATCCGCAGCCGTAAACAGGAAGACCTGAAAGCCGAAGTCGAAAAAATCCACTTCTCCAGCGCCTGGTGCCATCTGGCCAACAACTCCTTCCGCCTCGGTCAGAAGTACCAGCCAAAAACGAACTCGATGCCTCCAAGCTCGACATCAAGATGGGGCCGATGCTGGAAATCGATTCCGCAAAGGAAACCTTCATTGGCGACACCGCCACGCCGGAGGCGCTTGCGCTGCTCACCCGTGAGTATCGCTCAGGCTTCGCGGTGCCGCAGGAAGTGTGATTCCGAAATTAAAAGAGCGTCAGGAGTGCTCCTGACGCTCTCGCGTGATTCACGATGGCATGAGCCTCATTTCGGCACCGCAGGCGCTTCTGGTGGCGCGGCAGGTGGGGGCGGTGCAGACGGGGATGGGATAGACTCAGGCACCGCAGGTGCCGGCGTCAGTGCTTCCTTCGCCTTCTTGGCGGCTTCTTCTACGGCCTTGGCCGCTTCGGCGGCTTTCTTTTCAGCAGCTTCCTTGAGTGCTGCGGCTTCCTTTTCAGCGGCAACCTTCATCTCGGCGGCCTTCTTTTCAGCGGCGGCCTTCATCTCAGACGCTTTCTTTTCAGCAGCCTCTTTGGCCATTTCCAGCTCCTTCGCAGCAGCCTCGGCGTTGGATTTGACGGCCTCTTTGACTGCTTCCGTGGCTTTCTTGGTGTCTTCAGCGGCTTTGGCACCTTCGGGTGTTTTGTTGCATGAGGTGATGCCGCCTGCGAGCAGCCCGATCAAAATGAGTGGAGTAAGTTTCATAGCGGGTACAGAGTTTGCATGCAGGAGAAAGATCACAAGTGCCAATGCTGTCAATCACTGGCTACGGGATGTGCTTAGTGCATCACCGCTTGGCCTGCAGCTGCTGCAAAGCAGCGGCGGTGGCCGGGAACACTCCATGTTCTGTCACCAACGCGGTGACGAGCGACGCGGGGGTCACATCAAAACCGTCGTTGCGTGCCTGGGTCCCCTCGGGCGTGATCAGCACTTCCTCACGCACTCCCGCTGTATTCAATCCGGGCATGTGCGTCACCTCGCGGGCGCTGCGCTGCTCAATGGGGATGTCTCGGATGCCGTCGGTGATGGTCCAGTCGATGGTGCTGACTGGAGTGGCCACGTAAAAGGGCACGTCATGGGCTTTGGCGGCCAACGCCTTGAGATAGGTGCCGATTTTGTTCGCCACATCTCCATGCGCCGTGACGCGGTCCGTGCCGACGATGACCACATCGACGAGCCCGCGCTGCAACAGGTGCCCGGCGTTGTTATCGACGATCAAAGTGTGCGGAACGCCATGCTCCTTGAGTTCCCAGGCCGTGAGCGAGGCACCCTGGCCACGCGGGCGAGTCTCGCTGACCCAGACGTGGATGTTCATGCCCGCATCATGCGCTTGATAGATTGGCGAGATGGCGGTGCCCCAGTCCACCGTGGCAATCCAACCGGCGTTGCAGTGCGTCATTACATTAAGCGGTGCCGCAGGATCGGTCTTCTTTGCCTGAATGGCGCGAAACAACTCCAGCGCATGCTGGCCGATGGCATGATTGGTCTGCACATCCGCCTCGCAAATGGCCAGCGCTTCATTCCAGGCCGCAGTGGCACGCTCTTCGACATCAAGCGGCGCAACCACGCACTTCACGCGATCCAGCGCCCAGCGCAGATTGATCGCCGTGGGCCGCGTGGCATGCAGGGCTTCATAGGCATGAAGCAGCGCGGCATCAGAAGCATTCTCACGCAGCGCAAAGAACAAACCAAAAGCGGCCGTGGCACCGATAAGGGGGGCTCCGCGCACCCGCATGACCTGGATGGCCTCGGCGGCGTCTTCCATCGTCCGCAGTTCGCGCCACTCGACCTGGTGCGGCAGAAAGGTTTGATCAATGATGCGGGCGCTTTGAGTGGTGTGTTCGGCTTCGATGGAGCGGTGCGGCTGGCCGTGAATTTTCATGCGAGGATGATGTCGGAGAAGGTGGTGATGGCTGGATGATCGTGCGGCGGCACGGGTTTGTTGCCAGGACGGAGCGTGAGTGCGGTGAACATGCCTGCGGTGCGCGCGGCATTCAATTCCTCCACAAGATCACTGACGAAGAGAATCTGCTCCGCTGGCAGGCCGCAATCCGCCGCGATGGCCGTGTAGCTGCCTGTTTCGCGTTTGGAGCCGGTCGTGGTGTCGTAGTAGCCGGAGAAGTGCGGGTTGAGATTGCCGCTCTCGGTGTGCGCGAAGAAGAGCTTCTGGGCGTGGATACTCCCAGAGGAATAGATGCGGATTTCGCGGCCTAGGCGAAACCAGTCGGCCAATGCCAGCGGCACATCTTCAAAGAGAGTGCTGCGCAGTTCGCCATTGCGAAAGCCTTCCTCCCAGATCATGCCTTGGAGCTGCTTCAAACCGGTCACTTTGGCGTCGGCCTCCATCAGCAGGTAAACGGCTGCCTCGGCTTCATAGGGAGAAGCAAACGCAGGCGCGCCAGCATCGTGTGCGAGCTGTGCCATTACCGCCGTCCCCCAATGCGTGGTGAGATAAGCTCCTGCACGCTGCCGTGCGTACGGAAACATGACTTCATGCACGAATGCCAGCGGCGAGACGGTTCCTTCAATGTCCAGCAGGATCAGTTTGCCTCCAAACGTGATCATGCGGCGATGGTGACAGCTTGCTCGATCTTGATGCCCTTGGCTGCGATGGGGTTCGGCCCAAAGCACAGCGGCTGATACCCGCTGGCAATCTCATCGCCGGTGTAGAGTGGCGTCCAGCCAGCTTTTTCGCGGAAGAGACGGATCGCCCGGATGGTGCGGTCGGCGCAGAGGTCGAACCAATGCTTGGTGCCGGCGGGCACGTTGATGAGATCGCCTTCTTCGATCTCGATGGAGAACACCGGATCACCGCTTTCAGGATTGATGTAGAAAATGCCGCGGCCTTTGACGATGAAGCGCACCTCATCCTCGGCGTGGCGGTGCTCCTGGTTAAACTTGTTGAGCATCTCCTGCAGATTGGGCACCTCGGGGGTCACGTTCACGACATCGGCGGTGATGTAGCCTCCGCTCTGCTTCAGAGCTTCCACCTCGGGCGCATACGCGGCCAGGATTTCCTCCTGCGAGGCATCGCGGTCGATGCGTCCCGCCACCGGCCAGCGGTCATAATGGATGCCATGCGGCAGGAGGAAGCTACGGATGCTCTCCACGTCTTCAATGACGCGGTCTGCGGAGGGAATGCGGATGTAGGCCATGGGTGAGTGCGACTCAAAAAGCACCAAAGAGCAAGCGTTTCTGCGTGACGACTTCGAATAGAAACTCCAGCACCTCGATCTGTCGGCGTGCGGCGGCGATGTTCTCCCCCCAGGTGTAGAGGCCGTGGCCCGCCATCAGGAAGCCGTGGTACAGCGGGCTGGCAGGGGCCTGCAGGCGCATGTCGATCACCATGGCCAGCGCAGCGATGTCCTGCGTGTTGGGGTAGATTTCGATCCACGCCTCCGACTCGTGCGTGGTGATGCCGGAGAGACCCTTGAGCATTTCGTAGCCAGCAATGCGCAGCCCGCCGTCTTTCAAGAAGTGCTCGCTCAAGACTGTGGCAGCCACGGAGTGGGTGTGCAGCACTGCGCCAGCGCCGTGTTTCGCCAGCACTGTGTGCAGCAAGGCCTCGGCGGAGGGCCGGGGAAAGGCTTCGTCCAGCGCCTGTGCGTGTTCATCCGCAATGACAAACTGGTCCGGCTGTAGGCACCCTTTGTCGAAGCCGCTGCCGGTCATCAGCAACGTGAGCGGCTCGCGGTCAATCACCACGCTGTAATTGCTGCTGGTGCCCAGCGACCAGCCGCGATGGTGAAAGTCCCGCCCACACTCGATGAGTTCGCGGATCAAAAAGTCGATCTGGCCGGTGGCGGGAGGCGGAGTGTCTTCAGGAGGCATTACGCTGGATGATTCGGACCGTGGCGGACATGTCAATGCTGGTGTTGTGGCAGAATCTCCGCAACAGGCCGTTTTGACTGCATGCTGGACTTTAGGGTAGCCGTTGGTTACTTTTTCCTATGAGCACTCCCACGAATGGCGACCACGATCTGGACATTGCCAAGGTCAATCAGCGTGCGCAGGACATCGAGAACAAGCTGCCCAGGCTGAAGCAGGTCTTTGAACAGGCGAAAATCATGCTGAGCATGGTGAAGGACTACTGGAAAGGAGCCTACCGCGAGATCCCCTACTGGGCGATCAGCGCGGTGTCGATGGCACTGCTCTATGTGCTCAATCCTGCGGACGTGATACCAGATGTGATTCTCGGTGCAGGGTATCTCGACGACGCGACGGTGGTGGCCTTTTGTCTGAAACTGGTGCAGCACGAACTGGAACGCTACCAGGAGTGGCAGGCCGCACAGGCAAGAGCCGGCAAAGTGGTGGATGTGTGAACACAGTGACTCTCAGGACACTGCAGTTGCGGCTTCAGCCAGCTCTGGAAAAGCAGCGACGCAACAAAAGCCGCCGTGCAGGAGCGCTGCACGGCGGGGTGACTTGATCAAGGATGTCAGACCAGCTTACTTGGCAGGGGTGCCATAGACCTGAACTTCACAGTAGTGGTTCATGTCGTTGCTGGTGTTGCCATTGCTCCAGAGGCGCACGTAGCGGGCCTTGATGCCCTTGGCATCAATTACGCGGCCATGGTTGGTTTCGACGTAGGCAGGATCGCTGCCTTTGCCCATGCCGGAGGTGTCGTCGTGGTCGGAGTTGAACAAGGTGGTGACACCGGTCTTGAATTCAGGATCGTCGGAGACCTGCACTTCCACATCGATGTAAGCCTGCGCCTGCTTGTGGTAGTGCCACATGGCGATCTTGTAGAGGTTGGCTTCGGCGCCGAGGTCGATCTGCACCCACTGTTTGCCGGGCATGAGTTCAACGAAGGAGCCATCAGCGCCGTCGGCATCACCGTCGGTTACGAGGCTGAGTTCACCAATGATTGGCGCCGTGTCAGAACTGGTGACAGTCTTGCCTTTGGCAAGGTTGATGGTGCCTTTCGGGACCATGATGGACTTGATCACCTTGCTGGGATCGGCCTTCTCCAGATTAGGCAGCTCAGCAGGCACCGGGGTGCCGATGAACATGGGCTTGGGGAACTCGAGTTTGATTTCTTCGAGGTCACCGGCTGGAACTGTGGGAGCGGCTTCAGCAGCAGCGCCGGCTTTCGTTTCTTCTTTCTTACCGCATGAGGCAAGGGTAAGGACGAGCGCGAGGCCCGTGAGGATGTGGAGGGTGTTTTTCATGGGGAACTTGGCTGGATGTTGTTGAGTGTCGAATTTCCGAGGCCTATCAGACCTGGAAGTCTTCGGGCTTGAAGATGTATTTGCCACCTGCCTCCTTGGCCTCGTAGGCCTTGAGCACGGTGACGCAGGACCTAAAGGCTGCTTCGACGTTACAGGTGAGGTGGGCGGGGTCTTTGGTCTGCACGGCCTCAATGAAGTTCTGAATGTGCGGCGTATGCGGTTTGACTTTGAGTTTTCTGGCCAGCTCCCATTGGGAGAGCGCCTTGCTCTCACGCACATCGGCGACACTGACGGCACCGTAGGACGGCGGCTTCGGCTTTTCCCAGTCACGGGGATGTTCCCAGAACTTGTTCTTGGCCTTGTCGGCAGCCTTCATGATGGGCGGATTGTCGCCCAGGGCGTAGGCTTCCCAGTCCTGGCCGGGTTCGGCATAGAGCTGGTTGCCATTGGTGTCGAGCTCGGAAATGATGGCGGTGCCGCCAATGCCCATGTGCTTTTCATACGCACCCTGGGAGCCTGTGGTGGTGAGCACCTGATAGTAGGCGCGCAGGACGCCTCCAGGAGTGTTGAATTCGTAGATGCACATCATGTTGTCGGGCAGCTCGAACTTCGGACGGCCTTCCGTGCCGTCGAAATAATCCACGCCGCCCGAGGCAATGACGGAGACGGGGGTGGACTCATACATCCAGTTGAACATGTCGATCTGATGCGCGCCTAGGTCGGAGAGCGGGCCGCCGCCGTATTTCGCAAAGAAGCGCCAGTTGCGGAACTCCTCAATGCTGCCGTAGCCGTTCTTGGCGAGTACTTCCTGAGAAATATCGTAGCCCTTGACCGCACCCTGCGGGGCGCTGCCGGAGACGCCACGGTTCCACTGCGCGTAGGCGTGGGTGATACGGCCGAGCATCTTGCCGGGCTTGATCACGTTGTCGCGCAGGTTGAGGTAGCGCGGATTGGAGTGGCGCTGATGGCCGATCTGGAAGATCCCAGGGTTTGCCTTGCCGGCGCGCACCATGTCGCGTGCCCCCTCAATCGTGTTGCTCATCATCTTTTCGCAGTACACGTGCTTGCCCTTCTCGAGGCAGAGGCGCGAATAAGGAGCGTGCATGAAGTCAGGCGTAGCGATGAAGACGGCCTCAATGGACGGCTCCTTGTCGAGCATCTCGTTGATGTCATCGTAGATTTTGATCTCGCCTTCGACCTGATGCTTGTTTTCACCGAGGAAGCCGCCACGCGTCTTGGCGATGGAGAACTTCCAGATGTCGCACATGGCGACCCACTGGATGCCGGGCACGTCTTTGGAGGCCACGCGGAGGGCATTGCCCTGAGCACCGCAGCCGACGAGGGCGCACTTGATGGTGCGGCCTGCTTCGGTTGCCTGAGCGACCGCGCTCTTGTTGGTGGCGAGATAGATTCCGCTGCTAGTGAGAGCACTGGTGCGGAGGAAGCCGCGACGGTCCATGAAACGGGACAGCGGCGCTGGAGAGGATGAGAGAGGCTGGGAATTCATAGGTGCAATCAGGCGCGTGGGTTCACTGCCAAAGACGACGTGAAGTCGTGGTTATGCCTTCTTGCGGGCAAGGAAACCGTCGAGCGAGAAGGTTTTCGCCTTCGAGGTCACGAGTGCGGCGGCTACGATAAGAATGGAAAGACCGATGTTGCTGACGACTTCCGTGTCATCCGGCAGGGCGGCAAGTCCGAGCCCCAGGGAGAGGAAGACCAAGCCGGCGGCAAGCAGGCCAAACTCAGTGAAGATGCCAACAGCCACCCAGATACCGACGGGGATGAGAATGTAGCCGATGGTGGCAGCGAAGGCATTGCACGCCCATTCAGGCATGAAACTGTTGTCCGTCATCAGCTTGGCCAGCGGGCCAGTCTTCTTGGAGTAATTGTCGAGGCCAAAGCTCACCGTCGGTCCATTGCCCCAGCGAAACTTGTCGAGGCCCGCCATGAAGAGACGCATACCGACCCAAAGGCGGAGCAGAAGATGGGCAAAATCGTAACTGAGGCTGCCGCAGCATTTGGAGGAGGAAGAGTCGGACATGGGTAGGGTCAGGTTGGCTGGTTTAAGTGAGGGTGGCGATTTTGAACCGGTGCCCTTGGAAATCCAGCAAAATTTAGAACGTTCATACTACGCAGATACGAACGACTGGCTATCGGCGAAAAGTGCCCAAGGACGACGAATTCTGGATCAACATGCGGTTTTTTTGAGTCGGTCGGGAGTTTCGCCGCATTCTTGCTCGCCGTGCTTGCCATTCCAGGCATCTCCGCTTAAAAAAGACTGCTTAATTCACCCTTACTGATTCTCATGAGTTCACTCTCTTCTCCCAAACTACCAGCCCAAGGCATCCTCGAACCTCTCGGTGACGAAGATCGCGACATCCTCAGCGGCTACGGCGAATTCTTGCCGGTGCAGCCCGGTCAGCATCTGATCGAGGAAGGTCAGCAGCAGAACAGCCTGTTCTTCGTCGTTTCTGGCAAGTTCCACGCCACAGCCATGCGCGGCGGACACAAAGTCCTGCTCGGTTCGATCCAAAAAGGCGAAACGATCGGGGAAATCAATCTGCTCGACCCCAATGTCGCCAGCGCCAGTGTGACCGCAGTCGAGTTTTCCCAGGTTTGGCGCATCGACGGCGCTACTCTCGAAAGCTACATCAACGAATACCCGCGTGCCGCCGCTTGGCTGCTCATCGGTGTCGGCCGCACCATCTCCCATCGTCTCCGGGCGGTGAATGAGAAGATCGCCGCCTTCTACAGTGCTTAATTCATGAAAGTGAGGCGGATTGTTTTGCGCAGGTGAGAATCGCGCATTGCAGTCTGCCTTTCACGATGGAAAACTTCCGCATGTCTGGCCTGCTGCCATTTCCTCCGCACACTTCGCTGGAAGCCATCCAGGTCATTTTCCTTTTATTTGCCGGTCATGCGCTGATGGACTACCCGCTGCAGGGTGAGTTTCTCTCCATCTGCAAAAACCGGCACCTGCTTTACAAACTGCAGGATCCCTCCCGCCCGGTGCAGATCTGGCCCTGGTGCATGACCGCCCATTGTTTGATCCATGCGGCCGCAGTCTGGGCCATCACTGGCTGCTTCATTCTCGGCTCCATCGAGTTCGTCCTTCACTGGCTCATCGATTTCGCCAAATGCGAAAACAAGACCACCTTCACTCAGGATCAGGCTCTGCACTTCATCTGTAAAATCGCCTACGTCGGTGGCGCGATGCTTTACTGAAGTTCCAAGTTTAAAGTCCATCCCGGCGCGACGACTCATGCCTGGACAACTTTAAACCTTAAACTTCAAACTTCGCGAGTACATGCAGCGCACCGCCATCCTGAACGTCGTCGGCCTCACCTCCAGGCTCATCGGCGAGCACACCCCGGCGATCCGCGCCTTCATTGAGCGCAATCGTTCCACGCTCATCGAGCCCGTCCTCCCCGCCGTCACCTGTACGGCACAGGCGACCTATTTGACCGGCAGACTCGCCCGCGATCACGGCGTCGTCGCCAATGGCTGGTATGACCGTGAATATGCCGAGCACCGCTTCTGGAAACAGCCCGAGCAACTCATGCAGGGGGAAAAACTCTGGGAGGCCCTTCGCCGCGTCGATCCGCAGTTTACCTGCGCCAAGCTCTTCTGGTGGTTCAACATGTACTCCACGGCGGACATTTCCATCACGCCGCGCCCGCTGTACCCTGCCGATGGCCGCAAGGTCTTCGACATCCACACACAGCCGATGCCCCTGCGGGATCGCATTAAAAAAGACCTTGGTCCTTTTCCCTTCCGTCACTTTTGGGGCCCTGGCTCCGACATCAAATCGTCCATCTGGATCGCCGAGAGCGCCAAATGGATCGAGGAAAAGCACTGGCCCGGCCTCTCGCTCGTTTACCTGCCGCATCTCGACTACAACCTCCAGCGCGTCGGCATCGACATGCAGAAAATTCGTTTTGACCTCCGCCAGATCGACAATGTTGTCGGCGATCTCATCCGCTTCTACGAAACGCGAAACATCAAGGTCGTCCTCCTCTCCGAATACGGCATCACCAACGTCGAGCAGCCCGTCCACCTGAACCGCGTCTTCCGTGAGCACGGCTGGCTCAGCATCAAGGACGAACTCGGCCGCGAAACCCTCGATCTCGGCGGCTCCAAGGCATTCGCCATTGCCGATCACCAGGTCGCCCACATCTACGTCAACGATCCCAGCATCCTCGCCAACGTACGCGGGGCTCTCGAAGCCACACCTGGCGTCGCCCAAGTGCTCGGAAAGATGGAAAAACATCTCGTCGGCCTCAATCACGAACGAAGCGGAGATCTCATCGCCGTCGCCGATGCAAAAAGCTGGTTCACCTACTACTACTGGAAGGATGATCGCAAAGCCCCCGACTTCGCCCGCTGCGTCGATATTCACCGCAAGTGCGGCTATGATCCTGCAGAGCTCTTTCTCGATCCCGCCATCAAGTGGCCCAAGCTCAAAATCGCTGGCAAGCTCGCCAAGAAAGCCCTTGGCCAGCGCATGCTCATGGACGTCATCCCGCTCGACTCCACCCTTGTCAAAGGTTCGCATGGCCGCATCCCCGAAGACCGTGCCGACTGGCCCGTCCTCATCGGCGACTTCGATCAACTCCCCCGCACCGGCATCCTCTCCGCCCACGAAGTCTGCAATCACCTCTTCCGCCTCTGCTCCAGCGGGAACGGGTACGCAGGTGTGGCGCGCTAGCCCCCCGCCGTGATCTGCACCACCTCGATCACATCCCCCTCATTCACCGTCGCGCTATCAATCTCCCGCGGCAGCAGCGCGATCTGATTCTGCTCCACCACCACCGGTTTGCCACCGAGGCCGATGCTCTCCAGCATCTCACGCACATTCTGCGGCCCTTCCAGTTCACGCTTCTCTCCGTTCAAAGTGATCTTCATAACTAAAATCGTCAATTACGCGGCCAAGATCGAAGTATCCCAATCTTTCCACACCGGATCAAGCCCCTGCAGCCGCAGCATCTCCGCCACACTCTGTGGCGACCGCTGATCCGCGATCCCAAACTGTCCTTCGGCACGATTCGTCTCTGCCTTCGTTTCGACTTCCACACGCTTGCCACGCACCGTGAGATGCAGGTCATCATTTCCCGCACCCGTGTAGCCACCTGGCTCCGTATGACTGCCGGCGCTCATCACTGTGATGCCCAGCGGAGCCAGCGAATCACGCAACGGTGCTGACTCACGCGTGCTCAAAATGATCCCCACTTCAGGGAAGATGATGCGGTAGGCGCAGATCGTCTGCACCAGCGCCCAGTCAGGGAAATCCGTCATTGGAGTAAAACCACCCGCCGCAGGCCGCAGCCGCGGAAATGCCACGGTGAAGGATGATTTCCAGCAGTGTTTGTACAAATGCTCCAGGTGCGCCGCCAGTCGCAGCGCTTCCAGACGCCAGTCGCTTAAACCAAACAGCGCACCAATGCCGATGCGTCGAAATCCGCCCGCATACCCACGCTCCGGGCAGGCTAGTCGCCAGTCAAAGTCCTTCTTGGGACCCGCCGTGTGCATGTCCTTGTAAATATCACGGTCGTAGGTCTCCTGATACACCACCAGGCCTTCTGCCCCAGCTTTGACCATGCGCTCATACTCCGGCGCCTCCATCGGCCCAACTTCGATGCCAATCGTCGGCACAAACTCACGAATGGCTCGGATGCATTCCTCCAGGTAGCCATCGCTCACGAATTTGGGATGCTCACCCGCCACTAGCAGGATGTTCCGAAAGCCCTTCGCTACAAGGTGCTTCGCCTCCGTTACAACTTGCTCGATCGTCAGCGTCACACGCAGGATCGAGTTGTTGTCGCGTGAGAAGCCGCAGTAGCTACAGTTGTTCACGCACTCATTGGAAACATACAGAGGTGCAAACAGCCGCATCGTCCTCCCAAAATTCCGCCGAGTAATCATCCGCGACTCCTTTGCCATCGCCTCGATCTGTGTCGGGCCCTTCGGCTCCAGCAACGCCGCAAACCGCTCCATCAGTGGCGATTTGCGCACTGGGAGGGCATCAAGCGTGGGAATGAAGGTGGTATGCATCGGCCAGCCTTTGGTTAATCGGCTTTCTGTCATTCGCAATCCACAATCACCCGACATATTGGGTCATGAAAACCTCATTCCCCTCAGCATCCCTAAACACGCCAAGTAAAATCGGCTCTCCTTCACGCTGCTGGGGCGATTGCAGGATCTTCGCACCCGCCAGGGCAATCTTCTCCGCCATCGCCAGCACGTCCTCATACTGAAAGCTCAGCCCCGTCGGATTCCGCGAGCCGTCATGTCCGCCATGCAGCGCGATGATGGCATCCCCAAACCGCAGCTCGGTCCAGAAATCACTCACAAAGATCTCCTCCAGGCCGATCACATCGCGGTAAAACGCCACCGCCCGCTTCATATCGGCGGCCATGAGCATGAACTTTACTTTTTCAGGGTTCATTCGCTGGAAGAATCGTTGCTGCGTTTCGCTGGGTCTGAGGTGGCCACTTGGCTGTAAAACCGCGCTTTGCCTTGGGTGAAGCTCGCATCAAATCGTTTCGTGAAAATGAGTGCGCACCCCACAAAGAGTATCCAGATCAGTCCTCCGCCCAAAATCACTCCTGGGCTGAACCAAAGTATCCACGTGTCCTGGATGAATGCCTGCGTGGGATCTTTGGGATCGAAATAAACCACAGCTTCATCCCCGCACTTGTAGTGATCAGAGCGGGCCGCTCGTGAGGATTTGGACTGCTGCACACCGCCCTTGGAATCACGGTACTCCACCACTGGGTAGTAGCTGGTGACCTGCTTGGTCTGCGGGTCTTCCCCGGCGGTATGAGTGCTCTGAATGGCGATCACATCGACAATAACTCCGGTGGTTTTTTCAGACCTGTAAAGAAACCACGCCGTGTTCGCGGTCCATATCAGCCCGGCGCCTGCAATCAGCACTCCAAAAACAAAAAACCCCCACAGGTATCCCTGCATGGTCCATTTTTCAGGGGCCAGTTCGAACATGGCGGCCATGTTAGTCACCTCAAATGATCCGGCAAGTGAAGACAGGCGCGAAACGGTCCGCAGCTTTTTTTTCCACCTTGCTTGGCCCCGGCCCGTTACAGGTTACAATCTCCCATGCTGAAAAACACCGTCATTCTCCTCATGGCCTCGGCCTTGGCCGCATTGCTTTGGATTCGTTACAGCACACCAGACGATCCTGTTGTTGAGCCGCCTCCGCCCGATGCGATCACGACAATATTGAAGCAAGCCCATGAAAATCCTGCCCTAGCAGGTGCCTCTATCGGCCTCTGCCTCATCAACAGCAAAGACGAAATCGTGCAGGATGAGAACGCCAAAACAGCCTTGATCCCCGCCTCCAGCCTCAAAACCCTCACTACCGCCACCGCACTAGAAATCCTCGGCCCGGATTTTCATTTCACCACCGAACTCAAATCGACCTCACCACTCAAGGACGGCATCATCCACGGAGACCTCCTCATCCTCGGCGGTGGCGACCCCATGTTAAAGCTCGACGATTTAAAAGCATGGGTCGCTGATCTGAAGAAACGCGGTCTCACACGCATCACCGGCGGCATTCGTGTCGATGCCAGCATCTTCAGCGGCAGTCTCTACAACGACTTCTGGAACTGGGGCGACATCGGCAACGGCTACGGCAGCGGCGTCTCAGGGCTGAACCTCAACCACAACCGTTACATCGTCGTCTTTCGCGCAGGCCCGGAGGTAGGCTCTCCTGCGGAACTCCTCGGCATTAACCTCGAAATCCCCGACGCCACCTGGAAAAAAGACGTGACCACCGGCGCCGCTGATTCCGGCGATGGCGTGGTCATTCACGGCGGCGAGAGCACCACCGCGATCCACCTTCGCGGCACCGTTCCCTTGGGTGCCGCAAAATTTCAGGCCAAAGGTGCCGTGCCAGACCCCGCACGTTTTGCCGCACATCATTTCCGCGCCATTCTCACGGCCGCAGGCATTCAAGTGGGCGACACCGCATCCACCGCTCCCGCCACTCAGTCGTTGCTGAAACACGACTCCCCACCGCTGCTCGACATCATCAAAAGCATTCACGCCACCTCCGACAATCACGAAACCGAATGCGTTTTCCGCATGCTGGGCATAAAGGCGGGCAAACCACCCGCAGACGTCATCCGCGAACACTGGAAGACACGCGGCCTCGAATTCACCGGCCTGCGCATGGAAGACGGCTGCGGCCTCGCCCGCGCAGATTTCATCTGCCCGCTGGATCTCGCTCGACTTCAGTACTTCGCCGGCAAAGGCCCGCAGGGAGCCACCTACAAGGCCTCCCTCCTCTCCAAAGACGGCCTCACCTGGAAAGGCGGTGCCATGTCCGGCATCCGCACCTTCACCGGCTACGCCAAAAGCAAATCAGGCGAAGAATACTGCTACGCCTTCATGCTCAATCACTACACCGATGGCAAAGCCGTCTCCGAGTTGAGTCAGCAAGTGATGGATGCGATGATGGGCTTGTAGAATGCTCTCGGCGCGCTCACTGCCTGCGCACAGTGCAAGCTCGAATATCTAGCACTGGTAGGGACGCGCTGCGCCGCGTCCGAATCGTTCGTCCCATCGCCGCTTTTGAGTCCTCGCAGTTGCTTCCTGTCCTACTTCAATTCCTGAATCCGCAGATTGCGAAACTTGTACGTCTGCCCCTTCTCACCGTGGTGCTGAATGGCGATCACGCCGCTGGCATCCTTGTCGTCTTCCACATCGGTAGTCAGGATGCCATTCACGAAAATTTTGAGACTCTTGCCACGGCATTCGATGCGGTAGGTGTTCCAGTCGTTGCGCTTGAAGGCCTCACCTGCACGGGCGCGGAAGGCGGCTTCGCTTTCCTTGTCTCCTTTGATCGGACTGGCAAACCACATGCGGCGGCCTTCATCATACAAGCCACCGCTCCACTTGCGGTTCGCATCGCCATCGACCTCAGCCTGATAACCGAAGACCTTGTTCTTTTCGACATGGGCGCGGAACATGAAGCCGCTGTTGGCCTGGCCAGCGGGCAGAAGAATGTCACCTTCAAAGATAAAATCGCCGTAAGTCTTTTCGGTCACGACGAAGAACTTCTTCTCGCCCGTGAGATGGATTTCGCCGTCCACAATGTCAATCTGGCCCCACTTATAGGGGTTCTTCCAGCCGGTGAGTGTTTTGCCATCGAAGAGTGAGACAAAGTCGTCGGCGAAAACGGGGATTGAAATGGCCAGGGCGAGTGCGGCGAGGAGGAGGCGTGGATTCATGGGTGGGGCTGAGATCAAAGCCATCATGCCTGGCAACACAAGAACCTTTGCCGTGCGGGGCGAATTTTGCGCACCCAAGTGCAATCGATGATGAGGCCCTGATCAAGTCAGGGCGCAGGCGAAAGAGCTTGGCGGATCTGGATTAAACCCGCAGCGGATTAGGAGCCGCCGCGAAGTTCGCCGGCAGATTTAGGAACGGCCATTTTGGTGGAGTTTCCTGAGCCGCCCGCTGCGCGATTGTAGCCGCCGCCCAGGGCCTTGTAGGCTTTCACATACGCCGTCAACTGCTCCTGCTTCAGCTCGATCAAATCAATCTTGGATTCGAGAGCATCACGCTGGGTGAAGAGCACTTCGGTATATTCTGCGCGGGCATTGAAGAAGAGCTGGCCGGCGATGCTGATGGAGTCGTTCAGAGCCGCCACCTGCTGGGCCTTGAGGTCGTAGCTTCGACCGTAGTTTTTGATCTGCGCGAGCTGGTTCACCGTCTCGACGTAGGCTTTAAGCACCGTCTGCTGGTAGGTGTAGATCGCCCCGATCTGGCGGGCGCTTGCGCCGAGGAAGGCGGCCTTGATCGCACTGCGGTTGATCAAGGGTGCCATCACGTTGCCAGCAACACCATAAACCAGCGAAGCCGGGGTGGTAAACGCGGACGCGAGCGAGAAGGACTGCAATCCGAGGGCGCTTGAGATGCTGAGCGAAGGGTAGAATCTGGCTGCTGCAGCCTTCACATCCAATCCGGTCGCCGCCAGTTCCAGCTCCGCACGCCGCACGTCCGGACGGTTCCGCAGCAACTCGGCCGGCAGTCCGGTATAGATGCGGGAAAGCATCATTTGATCAAAGCCATCAGACTTCCGCTTCACGTGCTGGGGGTAGCGACCAGCTAGGTAGTTGAGCCTGTTCTCTGTGACGGTGATCTGCTGCTGAATTTGGAACAGATGGCTTTGGTTCTTGAGCACTTCCGCCTCAAACCGGCGTACGGCGAGTTCGGTCACACGTGCGTTCGCTTTCTGAAGCTTCACCGCCTCAAGTGCATTCTTTTGAATCTCAATCATGCGCTGCAGTGTGAGCAACTGATTGTCAAACGCCACCAGGTCGTAGTAGGTCTCGGCGATCTCAGAGACGATGTTGGTGATCATGAAGTTCCGCCCTTCCTGGGTGCCCAGGTAGCGGAGGACTGCAGCATCCCGCTCGTTGCGCAGCTTTCTCCAGATGTCCACTTCCCAGTCAAAGTCGGCAGAGAAGCCGAAGTTGGGCATGTTGGTGGGAATGGGGACTCCCGTCGCGATTTCGTTGGCGGTATTGTCTTCCGCAGCACCGGCGGCTGTGTGGCGACCGACTTTATCCAGCCCAGCCGTCGTGCCTGCTGTGATGAATGGGAAAATAGCCCCCTTGCGCGCACGCACCTCACTTTTGGACGCCTCGATCTCCTGCAGCAGGATATTCAATTCCTGATTGTTGCTCAGCGCGGTGCTGATGAGGGAGGTCAGGTTTGGATCCTTGAAATACTCCTTCCATCTGATCACGGCGGAGATCTTGGAGCCTGCCGCGTCCGGAAAGTTGGCGGGCAGGGGCGGATCGCTTGATGGCAGAGGGTCACGGCGGAGCACGGACGAGCATCCCTGCACTGTGACGATCAGACAGACGAAATTAAATGCCAGGAGCTTGTTCTTCAGTTTTTTCATGTTCATTATGGCCGTGGCCGTACTCTCCAAGTTCACTCAACGGCATGTCATCTTCATCTGGAAGAAGTTTTCCGCGAGCAGAGATCGTACCGAAAATGTAGTAAAGTCCTGGAACAACCAGCAGACCGATCACGGTGCCCAGGAACATACCGCCGGCCGCCGATGCGCCGATGGTCTTGTTGGCAATAGCACCTGCGCCAGAGGCACGCAGCAATGGGATCATCCCCGCGATGAAAGCGAAAGAGGTCATCAAAATTGGGCGGAAACGTACTTTGGCACCTTCAATGGCCGCTTCAAGGATGGAGAGTCCCTCTCCGTGTCGCTGCGAGGCGAACTCGACAATCAGAATGGCGTTCTTGCCCAGCAAGCCCACGAGCATGATGATGCCCACCTGCGCATAAATGTCGTTGTCCAGCCCCATCGCTTTCAGCATCGCAAAGGAACCCATGACACCCACCGGCAGGGAGAGGATCACGGCCAGTGGCAGAGTGAAGCTTTCGTACTGACCGACCAGCACCATATAAACGAACAGGAGCACCACGATGAAAATATACACGGCTTCATTGCCGCGCCCCACTTCGTCAAACGAGAGGCCGGCCCAGCCGATGTCAAAGCCACGCGGCAGGGTTTTCTTCGCCACGTCCTGGATGGCTTTGATGGCATCGCCGCTGCTGAACCCTGCGGCAGGCGCGCCCTGGATGGATGGTGCGGGGTAGGCGTTGTAACGGGTGATTTCATTCAAGCCCAGCTTCGGCTTCAAGCTCATGAAGGCTGAATACGGCACCATTTCGCCCTTTTCATTGGCGACATACATGTCCTTGAGATCCTTCGGCAGCCTTCGGTAGTCCGGATGTGCTTGCACATACAGCTTGAAGAACTGGCCAAACTTGATGAAGCCCTGTTCATACGTACTTCCTATCATGACGGAAAGGTTGTCCATCGCCTTGCCAATGGAGACCCCTTTTTGCATCGCAACCTTGTTGTCGATGACGAGCTCAATTTGGGGATAGTTGGCGCTGAAGAACGTGAAGAGACCACGGAGCTCTTTACGCTCCCCCAGAGCCTTCATGAACTCATCGTTCACCACCTGCAGTTTGTCATAGTCACCCGTGTTGGTCTTGTCCAGCAAGCGGAGTGAGAAACCTCCTGCAGCACCGTAACCGGGAACCGCTGGAGGCTCGTAGAACTCGATCGTGACACCTGAGATGGCTTTGCATTTTTCTTCCAGTTCCGCGATGATCTGAGGGGCAGTCAGTTTGCGCTCATCCCAGTTTTCAAGATTGATCAGACAGGTGCCGGCGTTCGATCCGCGACCCTCTGTCAGCACTTCGTAGCCTGCCAGCGATGACACGGACTCGACACCTTCAATGGTCTTGGCGAGTTGCTGCAGCTCGGTGGACTTGGCGGAGGTGCGCTCCAAGGTCGATCCAGGAGGCGTCTGCAGAATCGCGTAGATCATTCCCTGATCCTCCGCCGGAATGAAGCCTGCGGGCAGTTTTTGGTTGATGAAGTAGATCGCCGCTGCAGCCATCCCCAGCACGCTGAACGTCACCAACCGCCGATGGACGATCCGTCTGAGTATGGCGACATAAATATCCGTCACCTTTTCAAAGACATGATTGAAGGCGGCGAGCAGCAATGTGATCGGCCCGCGCCATTTGCGCTTCTTATGGCCGTCTTCGTGACCGTGGTCAGGGCCATGCTCGGATTTTTTCAGGATCATCGCGCACAGCACGGGCGTCAGTGTGAGCGCCATGACGCCGGAGAGCACGATGGCCACCGCCATGGTAATGGAGAACTGCCGGTAAAAGACCCCGACGGGACCGGTCATGAATGTCACAGGCACGAACACCGCAGTCATCACCAGCGTGATGGCGATAACGGCACCGGCGATTTCATGCAGCACCATTTGAGTCGCCTTGTAGGGGGAGATGTTTGTACCATGCATTTTCGCATGCACGGCCTCCACCACCACGATGGGGTCGTCCACCACGATGCCGATGGCCAGCACCAGCGCGAAGAGCGTGATGAGGTTGATCGTCACTCCAAACATCTGCATGAGGAAGAAGGCGCCAACCAGCGAGACCGGCACCGCCAGCGTCGGGATGAGCGTGGAGCGCCAGTCACCGAGGAAAACAAACACCACGAGCGCCACTAGAACGAAGGCCTCTATCAGAGTATGCAGCACCTTCTCAATCGAGGCATCAAGGAAATTGGCCACATCGTAGCTGATCTTGTAGTCCATCCCTGAAGGAAATGTCTTCTCCTTGATCTCTACCAGCTTCTCCTTGATCTCCTTGATAACTTCGTGCGCGTTGCTGCCGAAGCTCTGCTTGATCACGATGGCTGCGGAGGGCAGCCCGTCGAGGTCTGAATAGAGATCATAGAACTCACTGCCCAGTTCCACGGAGGCCACATCCTTCAGGCGCAGCAGTTCACCATCTTCCGTGGCTCGCAGGATGACGTTCTCATACTGTTCGACCTCGTTATACCGGCCCACATAAGTGAGCACGTACTCCAGCGACTGGGAAGTTTTGCTGTCCGCCCGCCCGATACGCCCTGGCGACCCGATCAAGCTTTGCTCCGAAAGTGCGTGCATCACCGACTCCGTCGAGACGTTGTAGGCTCGCATGCGGTCCGGCTTCAGCCAGATGCGCATCGCGTACTGCCGGGTGCCCAGGATCTTGGCGGAACCCACACCGCGAATACGGCTCAGTTCGGGGATGAGGTAGATATAGCCGTAGTTGAACAGGAACTGCATGTCCGCATTTTTGTCCGTGCTGAAAAGGTTCACGTACATCAGCATGTTCGGCGTCAGGTTGTTCACGATGACGCCCTCGCGTTGCACCAGTGGAGGGAGACGGCTCATCACCTGGTTGACGCGGTTCATCACGTTCACCGTCGACTGGTTTGGATCGGTGCCCATGTGGAAGACCACCTGAATGGTTGCCTCCCCCGCACTCGTGGCGTCGGAGGTC
>NCCR01000336.1 GCA_002279765.1 Verrucomicrobia bacterium 12-59-8
TCCTATAGCCAAGGCGAAGGTGAAAATGAGGTGCAATGATATTTTCATAATCAAATTATGGAGCACCCCACTCGGTTTCAATTATTTTTAAGCATTTCAAGCTGTTCGCGAGCCATTTTATACCATTCGTCAGCCGACAATGTAGTTTTAAATCCAAAATTGTTGGCAGGCCAATAATTTCCGGGGCTTTCATTCACAGAAGGCCAAAAGCCGGATGACATCTGAGTGCGTGGTAACTCCCTGCTATCTGTATAAAATTCTGTCGGTGGCAGTCCCTTTTCCAAATCAATCTGTCTTTCTACGTAGTAGACGTTGAATGGGTCAAGCAATTTTATGAATGTATGCCCCAGTTCATGCGGTAAACTGTCACCCGCTACTGTTTTCGGGGCTACCGTAACAGTCGATATCATATCTGATTTTGCTTTTGCATTACTTGCGAGATCCGAATCTGGCACTATTTTCAAAGTCCACTTAGGGCCAAGAATGGCCCGAGCAGCTAGCGCAAATCCTAAACTGCCACCTGGACGTCCAGGCAATGGCTTTAAAAATGCAAGGCTGACAATCTCATCAATCATCTTGTTGGCGATCCTGTTGCTTTCAGTTGTTAAACGTAATTTCTCAAGAGGTGTAAGCTTGTCGGAAGGCTGGATTCCCTCCACTATAAAAAATGTCTTAAGGAATCATATAGATCTTGACGATCTCCTGCGTCAACTGCGTTCTTAAACCAAAGAATTTTGTTTGGGTCGATCAGCGGTCTGGCTGTATTCAGCCTCTCCTCTTCGGGGGCATTTTCGAGAGTATTCTTTTCAAGGCCAGTCTGCTTTTCTTGATACCTCTCCGGAAGTGGTGGTGTTTGCTGTCCTTGGTTTTGAGGCTGATCTGTTCCGGGTGGAGACGCCGGTCCTTGTCCTAGCGTGAGTCTTCCTCCTCCTTGCTGCTGCGGCGCTGGGGCAGATGCTTGAAAACGCTGCATGCCCTGTTGTGGCGATGACGGGTAAGGACTGCGCCCCCGCTGTGGTTGCATGGCATCCTTGCTTTGCTGCTGCATCAAAAACGCCGCTGGAACGCTACGCTTTTCAAAGATGCGGCCTCGGGTCAGGGCGGGGCGGCTGTCTTGAGCGGGGGCTTCTCTAGTGGGAGAGTCTGGTGTGGGGGCGTGGAAGGCGTCGCGGAGGTCTTGCGTGGAGGGGGGGGAAGCCGTTGCTGCGTGTGGTGGACGTGCTGGGGTCTGCGGGAGGTGCGTCGTCGAAGCCGGAGCTGCGTGTGGTGTTTTCCCAGGGTTTGGGGGAGGGGGCGTGTGCGTCCTCAGGGTGATCCTGCGGGGGCAGGTCTTGGGCGGTGATGCGGGGCATGTACCAAGGTCTGTCGTCTGCGTGGTCTTGCAGGGCGGGGGCGTCCTCGGGGTTGGAATCTGCCTCTGGCGGAGGGGCATCATCCTGATCCTCTGGTTGGGAGCGCGCGGGGCTGTTGGATGAGGCGGAGCGTGGAGGGATCGGGGCGATCTCTCCACGTGGGCTGTCTTCCCGGAGCGGGGCGGTGGAAGCCGCAGGATTGTCACGCACCGGCAGGTGGCTCGGGGCGATCTCTCCACGTGGGCTGTCTTCCCGGAGCGGGGCGGTGGAAGCCGCAGGATTGTCACGCACCGGCAGGTGGCTGAAGGCGCGGACGCTTCCGGCGCGGGGCGTGGGCTGCATGACGTCTTCCTCCTCGTCTTCGAGGTGGTCAGGGCGGCGGACAAGGGATTCAGGAAGGTGGGAGGTGGAGAAGATGAAGGCCATGCCCAAAGTCTTGGGTTCGGATTTGGGGATACAAGTGAAAAGATACCGGAGTGTGGTATGATGCGGTAGTGACTGTTTATTGGTTCTTGAATTGTTGGGCGGAGGTGGGTGTTATGGGGCCGGCGTCACTCCTCCGGGTTTTCTGGCTGAGCGGCTGTGGGATTGGGCCGATGGGAATGTCAGGCATGAAATTAGCACTTCTCTGTTCATTTAGAGCTTGCTCTCAACTGCCTCTTTCTGCTCGAATCCAAGGCATGAAATTTAACTCTCATTGCTGCGGTGCCTGGCTGTGCATGATCGCGCTGGCCGCTGGGAGTGCGCTGCTCGGTGAGGATGCGGAAGTGGAAAGGTTTGCGGAGATGCATCCACCACCCGCGTCGTGGCAGATCGCGGGCATCCGCGCGGCCATGAGTGATCCATCTTCGCATTTGCGTGCGACTGCGATTTATCACTGTGTGCTAAAACACTGGGTCGGCCAATGCCTGAAGGTGGAAGAGCTACAGCCGCTGCTGCAGCACGCAAACGATGATGAGCGCAGCGCTGCGGCAGTTGCTCTCGGAGAACTGGCTCATGAGACCGGTCCTGAGGTGGCAGAGGCGCTGGTGCCGCTGCTGAGAGACTCCAGTGTCGAGGTACTGTCCAGCGTGCTGAATGCTCTGATAAAGATGGGCGGGAAGGCCGCCCCGGTGCTGAGCCGGGAACTGCCCGCCCTGCTCAAGGACGCGGACATCACCGTGAAACTGTGTGTGCTGAATGCGATGCTGCAGGTCAGCAAGAAGGCTGCACCCTATGCCACCGCCCTGCTGCCGCTGCTGCAGGATGCGGACACCAAGGTGAAATGTGAAACCGCGCAAGTGCTGGGAGAGATGGCACTCAATGTGAACGCACCCGAGGCCGCGCCCGCAGTGGCCCGGGCTCTGCTGCCACTGCTGAAGGACGCTGACACCTGGGTGAGACGCCTCGCCGTGCGTGCTCTGGGGCGTGTGGACCCGGGGACTGCACCCATGGTGGCCCAAGTGTTGCTGCCGCTGCTCCAGGACCCCGACGAAGAGGTGAAACTCATGGCGGTGACGGCGCTGGGATCTCTGGGCAAGGAGGCCGCGCCCACCGTGGCATCTGCATTGCTGCCGCTGATCGAGGAGGGGGTGGACAACGATGTGCGGAACGCAGCAGGAGAGGCGCTGGGGACACTGGGCAAAGCGGCCGCGCCCACCGTCGTCCCGCTGTTGCTGCCACGGCTCCAGCATGCCAAAAGCAATGTGAGGGAGCGCGCCTTGCAGACACTCAGCATCATGGGTCGCGCACTCGCGCCCTATGACAAGGCCCTGCTGCCGCTGCTGCATGACCCTGACAGCGGAGTGAGATACTGTGCCGTGGATGCCCTCGGCGAAGCCGGCAAAGGCACCGCGACTTATTTCAAAGACCTGCTGCCCCTGCTGCAGGACCCGGACGACTCAGTGAAACGCATCGCCGTGGGCGCTTTGTCAGAGATGGGCGCGGGGGCCGCACCTGAGGTGGTGCGTGCGCTGCTGCCGCTGCTCAAGTCCGCCGGGAACAACATGCTCTCCAGCATGGCTGCTGCTTTCTGGGAGATGCGCCAGGAGGCCGCGCCCATGGTCAAGGAACTGCTGCCCGCGCTCAAAGCATCCAGCAGGCAGATGCAGATCGAGATGGCGCAATGCCTGGCCTCGGAGGGCAGCATTGCCACGCCTTACATCCGGCTGGTGCTGCCGCTGCTGCATGATCCTGACAGATTGGTGAGGCAAGACGTGGTGAAAGCAATCGGGCGCATGGGGTCGGATGCCGCGCCATACGCCCAAGATCTCCTGCCGCTGCTCCATGATCCCGACAGCAATGTGAGGAAGGTCGTGCTGTCCACTTTTCGAGCCATGGGCAGGGCTGCCGCGCCCTTTGCCAAGGATCTGCTGTCACTGACCCAGGACCCTGACCAAACGGTACGTGAAATCTTGCTCTATGCCTTCGCGCAGATGGGCCCGGAGGCTGCGGCTGTGCTGGTCCCGGCGCTGCTCCCGCTGCTGCAGCAGCCAGATCTCTTCAGTCGACATGATGTGGTGATGGCCCTCGATGCCTTCGGCAATTTCAACCAGGACGCTACCTGGCAGTGCGCCGCCCTCGCTGCCACTGCGGGGCTCTCAGCCAATCACACGCAGGAGACCCGATTCCACCTCTACCTCTGGTCCGGGCATGATGCAGACCTCATACTCAGCGTCCGCTGGCTCGGCGGGCCTGCTGGCGACCCCATGCCTTCTCAGGGACTCAGCGCCACGGAGCAGCAGGCTGTGCTCAGCGTGTTGCTCAAACTCTGGCCCCACAGCGCCCCGCACCCTGCGCTGCGGCGGGAAATGACGGGACGCATCGCGCAGGTGGCGCAAAGCATCACCGCTGCGCCAGATGAGAAAGTGGTGGGGCTGCTGAAAAAACTGGAGGCGCAGTTGAAAGCGGATGCAGTGGTGGATTCGCAGGAGGCCTCCGCCAAGGCGCGTGCTACAGTACAGAGATCGCTGGAGGGGAAGTGAGGCGGGGCGGTCACTCCCTGAGAATGCTTCTGTCGTTCATCGTAAACGGTGGATGCCTTTTTGCTGGGCCTCAGTCCAGCGGAATGGTGTGCTCTTCTCCTGGTGTCACTGAATGTTGCAGTTTGTTTTCACGATGCCTTACCTTGCCATCATAAGCGTCGATTTTGGGTCTGCGTTTACCATTGCTGTTCCGATACAGTTGGTACAAATACTCACGTCCATTGCCGTCCTTGTCATGTGTTGCAACGTTGCACCCGGTTAGCACAATGTGTCCCCCGGTTCTGATGCATGAGGTGATGGTCTGCCACTCCGTTGAATAAGGGTCCAGTCTTGTCGAGCCAAATTCCTGGCCCGATGAATCACCGTGGTCGAAAATCATGATTCGATCAATTCCGCCGCCATTGCGTTCTTCTGCATCCCGGATTTGTTCCAACTGATGCTGCCAGTTAGGATTGGAAATGTCGATCATCCAGCTTCCATTGCTGGCATAGGTAGCGGCCGCTTGACGCAGGGCTGCGGCGTCTGCCTCATAGTCGCCGTCACCTTTTGTCCGTATCTCCTGGCCGTCATACAGGCAGACAGTTTTTGGCTTTTTGCCAGATACAGTCTTGTTCGGGTCGCCAATCGTATTGAGCGCGGTGATGCCCAATTGACCGACGGGATGCATGGGCTTTCCATCTGGGGATATGAGTTCCTGTTCGGCCCGAGTGAGCTGCCGCTTGGGCGTCTGGCCATTGGCTGCGGAGTTCTGCGGGGCAGCGCTTTGCGCGGGTGGTGCAGGTGCAGGTGCAGGTGCAGGTGCAGGTGCAGGTGCGGGTGCGGGTGCGGGTGCGGGTGCCTGCGCTAGGGGAGTGCTGCTTTGCGCGAATGTTTGGGGTGCCTGGGGCGTGGCGTTGGAAGGGCGTGCTTGGGGGGCTGATTGCGTCTGCCGTGCAGGCCGGGTGTCGGCCACTTTCTGGAAGAAGCCTTTGCGCTGATCTTGCTCATCCTCCGGGTTGGAATTGGGGCGATAGACAAGGTCGTGCGACTCAGACTTGTCGGCGAGGCTTTGGAACTGGCCTGCGCTCTGATCTCGAAGGCCGGGAGGCAGGCGTCTTTCAAAGAGTCGGCCATAGGGCAGGGCGGCACGGCCTTGAGACAGAGCTTCCTCGGTGGTGGTGTCTGGGACGAGGTTGGATGAGGAGTTGCGGAGGTCTTGTGGAGAAGGGATGAAGCCGGAGCTGCGCGCGGAGTTTTCCCAGGGGGTAGGGGCGGGGACGTGTGCGTCCTCAGGGCGATCCTGCGGGGGCAGGTCTTGGGCGGTGATGCGGGGTCTGTGCCAGGGGCTATCGTCAGCGTGGTCTTGCGGGGCGGTGTCGTCCTCGGGGTCAGAGTCTGCCTCTGGCGGAGGGGCAGCATCCTGCGCCTCTGACATGGGCGATCCGGAGGTGGAGGGTGTGGCGGAGCGTGGAGGGATCGGGGCGATCTCTCCACGTGGGCTGTCTTCCCGGAGCGGGGCGGTGGAAGCCGCAGGATTGTCACGCACCGGCAGGTGGCT
>NCCR01000337.1 GCA_002279765.1 Verrucomicrobia bacterium 12-59-8
TCGAAGGACTCGAAGTTCTCTGCCCAGATGCCGAAGCGAGCCTCGAACGAGGCGGCAAAACATCGGGCACATGGTGGATCGACATCGCGGCTCCTCACACGCATGTCGTGGTGCAATGGAACGCCAGCAGCGGGTTCAGCCTGGAAGAAGTTGACGAGGAAGAGCCTGCGTACGGCTCACTGCCCGCCGAGCGCTACAAGACCGTTCAACTGGCCCTCCGTCGCATGACGCAGCTTCTGGCCGCTGATTCGCAGGCAGAGGCGGGCGGTGTGGCTCTCGGTGAACTGCGTGAAATTCACGGTCTGACCCAGGCAGCTCTGGGTGCAAAACTGGGCATCAAGCAGGCGGCAGTCTCGCGCGTGGAAGGTCGGAGCGATCTCCATCTCGACACGCTGATGACCATTGTGGAAGCCTTGGGCGGCAGGCTGGAAATCCGCGCCAGCTTCCCCGAGTGCGAGGTGCCCATGCGCTTCGTACCCGCTTCGTAAACGAATCACCGGTGACCTGCGCCGAAGGCCCAGTTCGCCGATAGGCTCTCATCAGAGGCGCGTTTGAGATCACACTCATGATTCGTCTCCTCCTTGGTTTCCTTTTCGCCTGCATCAGCGCCGCCTCAGCCGCGGACCTCTCCGTCGCCGCCTACCCCTCCATTCAGGAAGCGCTGAATGCGAATCCGAACCGCACGCTCTTTGTGCCGGCGGGGGATTATGTGATCACCGAGAAGATCCGCATCCGTGGCGAGCGGAGCGGGTTGTTTGGTCCTGGGCGCATCATTCAGCAGAGCGCGGATCAGCCGATCATTGAGATCGAAAACGCCACGGGCGCGGAGATTCGTGATCTGACGCTCACGCGGCCGGAGGGCAAGATGGAATCCCGCAATGAAGGCGTGCTGGCCATCAAATGCCGCGACCTCGTGCTCGACAACGTGCGTGTCATCGACAACCGCAGCCCTGCCGCAGCCATCACCGTGCGCGAGAGCAAGGACACGCGCATCAGCCGCTGCCTGGTGCGCAACTACATGCGCGTGAGCATTGATGACCGCACGCAGAGCAAGGACTGGGGCTACGCCTTCAACTGCACCGACGGAACCGGCATCAACGTGGATTACAGCACCGGCACGCTGATCGAAGGCAACCGCGTCATCGAGGACAACTTTGTTCCCACTCCGGAAGTGAAGGCCAAATACAAGCTGGGCGACTACGTGAAGAAGAACGCGGTCAAAGGGGGGATCATGAACCAGCAGGCCTGGGACTCCAACTACACCGACGCCTGGCAGCAGGGCTCAGGCATTGTGGTCAATGCCCCGGAGGTGAATGATCTGACGCGCGTGATCGGCAACCACATTGAGAACGCCGCGCAGGGTTTGGACATTCACGCGGATCACGTCATCGTATCGCAGAACATCATCACGAATGCCTTCATCGGCATGAAGGCCATGCACGGCTCGCGCAATGTTCTCATCACCGGCAATCAGTTCGTGCGCAACTCGCTCTGGGCCATCGGCCTCATGCCTGGTGCTGCGGCGCATCCTGCCACCGATGACAAACCGGAGAACGCCGACGGCGGCTCCATCATCAGCAACAACCTTATTTCCGACTTCGGCCACGGCGACGCGCATTGGATCTGGGGCGATGAACGCTCTCCCATCAAATTCGACAACGGCCAGCAGCCCGATGATCCGCCGCTCGCTGATGTCATTATCACCGGCAACGTCATTCACAGCGTTGGCAAACCGCGCTACAAATACGCTGTCATCATTCCTGGTGGGCCGAATGCGCCGAGGGGGCTTCATTTTTCGAACAATCTGTTTCATCCGGGCACGCAGGGAGTGTGCAATGGGGAGCTGCCGGAGTGAGTGGCCTCTGCTGAACACTGAATATGAATTCGAACGAAATTCCTGAATCCCTGGTGTCCATTTGGGGAACTGATACTCCCATTTTACTGGGGCTGACAGAAAAGGAGGCCATGGTGATTGATCTGGGCACAGGGCAAACCCACTCGTTTCGTTTTCCCGCTGTGAGCGAGGCATTCACACCTGTGGGTGATTTTTCCGCGAAACATGACGTTTTCGTCACCGCATCTGCACCTGGGGTTGTGACCGCCATTCAGGCATCAAATCACAAGCAGCTTTGGCAAGTAGTTCAAAAGGGTTTGATTTCAGATGTGTGCGTTATTGATGCCTCCAAGGACGTGGTATTGTCCGGTCGAACTACAAGGGTGTTAAGGCTAGAAGATGGGGCTTTGGTGGATAGTCCTCTTTCCAATTATCACTCTCAGATGAAAGCGGGGAGAGGATGCATTTGTGTGAAAAATAGAACTCAAGAGAGCTACTATTTTGATCACTCTTCGAAGCCTGGACTGTTTATGAAGTCTCCGTTCACCAGCTTAAAAGCCGCAATCAGCACTCCCCATTTTATTGCGATTGTCGGGATTGAATCTGCAGGAAAAGTGATATTTCTTGATCCTGTATTCGGAACTGAAGCGGGCAAAGCACTCATTCCGAATTGTAACCTGATCGATACGATCACATACGATTCGAAACGAGATTGCCTCTTAGCCGCGTCTCACAGCACGTCAAAACGTATTGAAGTGTGGGAGCTGTCGATAACTGGGAAACAGCAGAGGTTAGCCGTTTTGCCTGAGGGCGTTGGGCGAGTTGGATGGTCGTTTCGTCTTGATGGAACACAGCTTGTTTCCCCTGGGGGCAGGCTAGCGGATCTGACATCCGGTGAGTTATTGAGGCATACGTGGGGCGATTGGGGGTTGAAATGAACCCACGTGTTAAGGCGCAATCTCCGGTTCACCCTAGATCAGTTGACGCCATCCTATGACATGAGTCTCAATAAAACACCCTACTTCCGAAACTCGCTGAACCTCACCTTCAGCTTGTCCTCAAGCTGGGTGATCTGCCATTTTTCCTTGGCGTTGATCAGCGCGAGTGACATGCCTTTCTTCCCGGCGCGGGCGGTGCGGCCGCTGCGGTGGGTGTAGTATTCGAGCTGGTCGGGGAGCTGGTGATGGATGACGAAGGACAGGTCTGCCACGTCGATGCCGCGTGCGGCCACATCCGTGGCGACGACGAACTGGACGCGCTGCTTTTTGAAGGCGCGCATGACTTTGTCGCGCTCCTTCTGCCAGGCCGAGATCGGCGAGCTCCTGATAGAGCTCCATGGCACCGGCCTTGGTGCGGCAGAATATGATGCCGCGGCGGTCCTTCTGGCGCTGGAGGAAGTCGAAGATGTAGGCGGTTTTTCCGTCCCGTTTGCAGACGGCAAAACGGTGGTCGATGTCGCGATTCACCACATTCGCCTGATCGATCTGGATCGAGTGCGGGTTGGCGGACATGCTGCCCTTGATGAGGTCCTGGATGCCCGGGGGGAAGGTGGCGGAAAAGAGCCAGGTGCTGCGCCGCATGGCAGCGAGCTTGAGAATCTCTGTGAGCTGCTTCTTGAAGCCCATGCTCAGCATCTCATCCGCCTCGTCCAGCACGACATAGCGCACGAATTCCAGCGTCAGCGCATCCCGCTCGATCAAATCGAGCAAACGGCCCGGTGTGGCCACCACGATGTGCGTGGGGCGTTTCAGCGCGTCTGTTTGGCGGTCGATGTTGTCGCCGCCGCTGACGACTTCGATGAAGATTTTATCCGTGTACTTGGTGAAGCGGAAGAGCTGCTTGCCGATCTGTTTGGCCAGCTCGCGGGTGGGCGCAAGCACCAGCCCCTGGATGTCCCGGTGCTTGGGGTTCATCTTGGTGAGCAGCGGCAGGCCAAAGGCCGCCGTCTTGCCCGTGCCGGTCTGCGCCTGCGCGATGAGATCGCTGCCGTCTTTGAGCAGAAACGGGATCACTGTGGACTGCACCGCCGTCGGCGTGACGATGCCCAGCTCCTCCAGACCACGGATCATCTCCGGTGGAATTCCAAGGGCGGCAAAAGGATGGGGGGCGGTTTCTGACATCCCGCTGCTGTCCGTCACAATGCTGTGAATTGCCAGCGGAAAGCAGTGCGACGCTGAAACACGCGAGATCATCCCTTCCTCATCGTTCTCATGGAATGAAGTGCTTCCTCATCCTGTTTTCATCATTCGTCATGCTGAATGGGTCATTCGCGGCGGAACCACGCCCGAACATCCTTTTCATCTACGCCGACGACTGGGGCTGGGGAGATCTTGCCTGCCACGGGCATCCGCATCTGAAGACGCCAAATCTGGACCGCCTCGCAAAGGAGGGCACCGATTTCCAGCAGTTCGTCGTGTGCAATCCAGTGTGTTCGCCCAGCCGCACGGCCGTCGTCACCGGGCGGTATCCGGCGCGGCATCTGGTGCATCAGCATTTCGCCGGGCATGCGGAAAATGTCGCACGCGGCATGCCGGACTGGCTGGACCCGAAGGTCACGCTGCTGCCGCGCCTCATGAAGGAAGCCGGCTACGCCACGGCGCATTATGGCAAGTGGCACCTCTCCGGCGGCGGCAAGGACATCGATGCTCCGCTGCCCAGTGAGTACGGCTACGATGATGCCGCTGTCTGGACCGGACCTGGACGCAGCGTATTTGAAGGCACAAGCGTCGAGCGGCAGGCCGGGGACGCGCATGACAAGTCGGGCGCTTCGTTTCAAACCATCGCAGCGGCGGAGCATGTGCTGCGTTTTGTCCGGCAGGCCAATGGCGAAAAGAAACCGTTCTACATCAACTTCTGGCTGCATGAGACACATCACCTCGTCGCAGCCACGGAGGAGCAGAAGGCGCCGTATCCGGACACGGCCGAGCCCCGGGTGCTGGCGCTGCTGGATGAATTGAAGCTCGCCGAGAACACGATCGTCATTTTTTCCAGTGACAACGGCCCGGAGAATTCGCAGCCGCGCCCGACCGACAAGCTCTACCACAGCGTGGGCACCACGGGTGGACTGCGCGGTCGCAAACGCAGCCTGTACATGGGCGGCGTAAACGTGCCTTTCATCGTGCGCTGGCCCGATCATGTGCCGGCAGGGCGCGTGGACAAGACCAGCGTCATCGCCGGTGTGGACATGCTGCCCACGCTGCTCGCCGCCACGGGCGTTGCCACTCCGGCGGGTTATCAAAGCGACGGGCTGAATGTGCTGGCGGCTTTTAAAGGCGAGCCCTTCACGCGCCCGCAGCCGCTCTTCTGGGAATGGCGCGGCCCGAATTCGCAGGAGGCCGACTGGCCGCAACTTGCCATGCGCCAGGGTTTCCACACGCTGGTCATGAACTATGACGGCAGCCGCACCGAACTTTACGACTTGGGCAAGGATCGCGCGCAGGAAAATGACCTCTCCACCGCCGATCCAGAGCGCGTCGCCACAATGACCGCCGCCCTGCGTGGTTGGCAGAAAACGCTGCCTGTGCCCACACCTCCTGCTTCAGTTGCGGCGCGCAAAAAGCCAGCCGCGGTTCCTGCCAAACCGGCGCCGAACCGGGCTGTCGCCTTCAAGCGATGGGACAAGAATGCGGACGGCATCCTCACGCTCGAAGAATACACTGATGGCCTGTCTAAAAACGAAAACGCAGCTCAGCGCTTCAAGAATTTCGACAAGAATCAAGATGGACAGTTGTCGCGCGAGGAGTTTGTGGGTCCGTGAACGCATCATCCCGTTTGCCATGAAGTCTCTGACCCTCATTCTTCCACTCCTGCTGCTCGTCTGCCATCCATCGCTGTCAGCGGTGGAGAAACCTATCGCGCTGTGGCCGGCGGGAGCTCCAGGTGCCCTGGGCACGACGCCCAAGGACATCCCGACGCTCACTCCCTATGTGCCCGCGAAAGCCAGCGGCACCGCGATGCTGCTCATTCCGGGCGGCAGCTACTCGGGCATTTATGAGGGGCAGGCGGAGCCGTTTGCACGCTGGCTCAATGAGCAGGGCATCACCGCCTTCGTTCTGCGCTACCGGCTCGGCAGCGCAGGCTATCGCTATCCGGCCCAGCTCCAGGATGCGGTGGAGTCCATGCGGCAGATCCGGGCCGATGCCGCACGCTGGAAGATCGACCCCAAACGCATCGGCGTGATGGGTTTCTCCGCCGGAGGACATCTCGTCTCCACCTTGATCAACCGCCCTGAAGACGGCGAGATCGACGGACGCACCCCCACCGTGAGTCCACGGCCGGATCTTGCCATTCTCTGCTATCCCGTCATCAGCATGATCACCAAACCGCATGCGACTTCGCGCAAGACGCTCATTGGCGACAAGCCGAGCGACCAACTCATCCGCAAGACCTCCAGCGAGTTTCAGGTGCGTCCCGGCCTTCCGCCCTGCTTTCTCTGGCACACCTTTGAGGACAAACTCGTCCCTGTGGAGCACGCACAACTCTACGCCGCCGCGTTGCATCAAAACGGCGTGCCCCATGAGCTCCATCTCTATCAGCATGGCGACCACGGCACCGGCCTCATCGGCACGCAGCACCCATGGTTCGCGGATCTGCTGTTCTGGCTGAAGGCCCAGAAATGGATCGTCGGACCTTGATCACAACTCACTGACACAAATCCTCCTGCCTCACGTTCACCCCAGCCCATGAAGTTCGCCCTGACCAGCCTCATCCTTTTTGCCCTCTGTCCTGCGCTTCTCGCCGCGACGCCGAACTTTGTCTGGATCATCGCGGACGACATGTCGCCGGACATCGGGGCTTATGGGCTGGCCCAGGTGAGCACGCCGAATCTCGACCAACTCGCGGCTGAGGGGCGGCGCTACACGCGGGCCTACGCCACGGCACCGGTGTGCAGCGCCTCGCGTTCGGCTTTCATCCTTGGCTGCTATCAAACCACCACGGGGCTGCATCCGCATGATGTGGAGAATCCCAAGCCGCTGCCTGCGCCTTACCGCCACCTCCCGGGCCTGCTGCGCGATGCGGGCTGGTTTGTGACGAATGCGGCAGCGCCTGGCACGACACGCAACGGGCGTGCCGTCTCCAAAGCCAAGACGCACTACAACTTTGCCCATGATCCGGCAACGATGTTTGATGGCAACGACTGGCGGAAGCGCCGCGCGGGACAGCCGTTTTTCGCGCAGTTTCAAATCACCGAGCCGCATCGCCCGTTTCCCATTCCTGAGCAGTATGATGAAGCGAAGCTGAAGGCGATCCAGATCCCGCCGAACTACCCCGAGCATCCCCTGATACGGCGCGACTGGTATGCGTACCAGCGCAGTGTGGAAGTTGTCGATCAGCGCGTCGGAGCCATCCTCGAACAACTGCGTGAGGAGGGCGTGCTGGACAACACCATCGTCATGTTCTTCGCCGATCACGGCCGGCCGATGCCCTGGGGCAAGCAGTGGCTGAGCGTGGAGGGACTGCAGGTGCCGTTGATCATGCGCGGGCCGAAGATCGCCGCAGGCAGTGTCGAAGCGCGGCTCGTCAGTCTCATCGATCTCGCGCCTTCGATGCTCCAGCTCGCTGGTCTGCCAATCCCTCGCTGGATGGAGGGCAAGGCGATCCTCAATGGCGAGTTTCCAGAGCGCAGCAGGCTGTTTGCTGCACGGGATCGCTGTGGCGATGCAATGGACCGCATCCGTGCGGTGATCGAGATGGACTCGTTGTTCGTGCGCAATTTCCAGCCTTCACGTTCACGGTTGAACTGGTCCGGTTACAAAGAAGCGAGCTACCCCGGCATGCCACTGCTGCGCGTGCTAAACAAAGCTGGCAAGCTCACGGAGTTTCAGGCCCAGTGGCTGACGTCCAGGCGGCAGGCGCTGGAGTTTTATGATCTCAAAACCGATCCCCAGGGGCTGCACAACATCGCCGCTGAACCCGCAGCCGCCGACAGAGTCGCCGCGATGCGTGCGGCCATGGACAACTGGATTCGTACCAGTCCGGACAAGGGTGCGCACGGCGATCCGCCCACCGAGCCACCGCTCAGCGCGATCCAGAAGGACAAACGACTCGACTACCAGCGCACCTGGAAGATCCGTCTGAAGAAAGCGGAGCCTGGCGATGCCTAGACAATCCCGTCCCCTGATCTCTGGCGGAAGATTGCAGGCAGATGCTTCGTTCGCAAAGGTTCATGAAACTTGTTCCTGCCTTGCTTTCCCTGTGCCTTGTGGCCGCGTCTCCGGCTGCTGAGCAGCGCCGTCCAAACATCCTCTTCCTCTTCGCCGACGATCAGCGCTTCGACACGCAGAGCTGCGCGGGCCATCCCATCGTGCAGACGCCCACGGTGGACAGCCTTGCGGCGGAGGGCGTGCGTTTCAGCAATGCCCACGTCACCACGCCGGTGTGCTGGGTCAGCCGCGCGGTGGTGCTGACGGGTCAGTGGGCGCGCTCCCATGCGCAGCCTAAATCCATCCCAACGGTGAAGCCGGAGGCGCTGGCCACGATGTATCCGGTGCTGCTGCGCGCGGCGGGCTACCGCACCGGCCACTTCGGCAAATGGCACATGATCGCCCCACAGGGTTTCAAGCCTCAGGACCAGTATGACGAGTACGAGGCCATCGGCCGCAATCCGTATTTCAAAACCATGCCGGACGGTACCAAACGCCATGAAACGGATCTCGTGTGCGACAAGGGCATCGAGTTCATCAAATCTCAACCGAAGGACAAACCCTTCGCGCTGAATCTCTGGTTCAATGCGGCGCATGCCGAGGACAACGATCATCGCCCGGGCATCGGGCTATATCCATGGCCACAGTCGGTCGATGGCATGTATGAAGACCGCTCGATTCCCCCCGCGCGTCTGGGAGATCCCGCCATCTACGAATCCCATCCGCAGTTCCTCAAAGATTCAATCAATCGCGAGCGCTGGTTCTGGGGCTACGACACGCCGGAGAAGTACGAGATCAACCTGCGTGCCTACTACCGCATGATCAGCGGCATCGACAAGGCCATCGCGCGTGTCATTGCCGCACTTAAAGAAGCCGGGCTCGCGGACAACACCATCATCGTCTATTCCGCCGACAACGGCTACTACCTCGGGGATCGCGGCTTTCAGGGCAAGTGGTCGCACTATGAGGAATCGCTGCGCGTGCCGATGATCGTCTATGATCCACGTCTGCCAAAGGAGCAGCGCGGCCGCGTGGTGGATGATCTCGTGCTCAATGTCGATCTGCCCGCCACCTTCATCGACTGGGCCGGAGTTGCGCGCCCGGCTGCATACGAGGGCCGCAGCCTTTCAACGCTCATCGCAGGCAAAGGCCATGACAAACCCTGGCGCGACCACTTCTTCTGCGAGCACCTCGACCTCGCACCCACGCTCACGTGGGAAGGCATTCGCGGCCAGCGCTACGTCTATGCGCGCTACTTCGATCAACAGCCCGCCTATGAGTTTCTGCATGATCTGGAATCCGACCGCGATGAGCTCAAAAACGTCGCTGCGGATCCCGCGCATGCCGCCGCTTTGAAGGAGATGCGCGCGCTGTGCGATGCCGAAATGAATGCACGCGGCGGCGCGCTGCTGCCGATGGACCAGCGCGGTGCGCGCAAGTTCACCCCCAACAAAAAGGGCGCGGCCAAGAAAGCCAAGGCCACCAAGTGAGATCTCATCCAACGCCTTCTCACCTCCTGGCTCGTCTTCAGCAACCTCTTCTCTGACCCCGGCGAGCAGACCAACTTCGCCGCACAGCATCCCGACCTCATCAAGCACCTGAAACAACTTCACGAAACCATCGACACCCAACCATGAAATCCGTCTGCCTCGGCCTTGCCCTAGGTCTCTTTTCCTTCAGTGCCGCGCTCTGCGCCTCACCGCCGCCCAATGTGGTCATCATCTTCGCCGACGATCTCGGCTATGGTGACCTGAGCTGCTACGGCTCGCCGACGATTCATACGCCGAACCTGGACCGCATGGCGGCGGAGGGGCTGCGGTTCACGGATTTTTATGCGGCGGCGGAAGTCTGCACGCCGAGCCGTGCGGCGCTGCTGACGGGGCGTTACCCGATCCGCAGCGGGATGTGCGGGAGCCGGCGTGTCCTGTTTCCGAATTCGGAAGGCGGACTGCCCAAGGAGGAGGTGACCATCGCCGATGCGCTCAGGCAGAAGGGCTACGCCACTGAGCAGATCGGCAAATGGCATCTCGGCATTCATGAGGGGTCGCGTCCACTGGATCAGGGCTTTGAGCACCAGTTCGGGCTGCCTTATTCGAATGACATGGATGGACGGCCCGGCCTCCCCAAGGGCTCCACGGGTTCGCCCACACCGCCGGAGGATGGCTGGAACGTGGCCCTGAGCAGCGATGGCAAGATCATCGAGCAGCCGGCGGTGCAGACCACGCTGACGAAACGCTACACCGAGGAGGCGGTGAAGTTCATCACGGAGAAGAAGGACAAGCCGTTCTTCCTCTACTTTGCGCACACCTTCCCGCATGTGCCGCTGTTTGCCTCCCCGGACTTCAAGGGCAAAAGCCGTGGCGGCATTTTCGGCGATGCCGTGGAGGAGCTGGACTGGAGCGTTGGGCAGATCATGGCCACGCTGCGCGCAACGGGTCTGGCGGAAAACACGCTGGTGTTCTTCACCAGCGACAACGGCCCCTGGCTCATCATGGGCAATCAGGGTGGCAGCGCGGGTCTGCTGAAGGATGGCAAAGGCAGCACCTGGGAAGGAGGCATGCGGGTGCCGGGCATCGCGTGGCAGCCGGGCCGCATCAAGCCCGGAGTCACGCATGAGCTGGCCAATGCGATGGATCTCTTCACCACGGCGCTCACGCTCGCCGGAGCGAAAACACCCGACGTGCCTGTGGATGGCGTGGATCTCTCGCCGCTGCTGTATGAATCCAAAGCGCTGCCGCAGCGCCCGTTCTTCTACTACCGCGGCGACCAGCTCTTCGCCTGCCGCATCGGTGAATGGAAGGCGCACTTCCGCACCCAGATCGGCTACGGCCAGGCCAAGGCGGATGCGCATGTGCCGCCCCTGCTGTTTCATCTGGGGCTCGATCCCTCCGAAAAACGTGATGTCGCCAAAGATCAACCCGAGGTGATCGCGCAGATCGAAGCGGCCGTGAAAGAGCATCAGGCCAATCTCGTTCCCGGCAAACCCCAGCTTCAGTAAGACCAGCCCATGAAACCTCTCGCCCTCATCCTTTCGTCCTTGTTGATTGTCGTTTCGTCATTCGCAGCTCCTGCGAAGCGGCCCAACATTTTGTTCATCCTCGTCGATGACCAGTCGCCGTTTGACTTCAAGTGCTACAACCCGAAGTCGCCGCTGCAGTCACCGAACATCGACAAGCTCGCGGCGGAAGGCATGGTCTTTGATTCCGCGCGGCACATGGGTTCCTTCAGCGGCGCGGTATGCACGCCTTCACGGCACATGATCATGAGCGGACGCACCGTGTGGCATCTGCCCATCGGCCCCTTGGCGAAGGAGCACTGCCCGCCGAATCTGGAGCTGAACACGCTGGCCGCCGTGTTCAACCGCGCCGGTTACGACACCATGCGCACCTGCAAGCAGGGCAACTCTTATGAGGGGGCCAACAAGCAGTTCACCGTACGCCATGATGCCGAAAAACGCGGCGGCACGGATGAAACCGGCAGCACCTGGCATGGCGACCAGGTCATGAATTACCTCGCTGAACGTGAAGCGACCAAGGATGCTGATCCCTTCCTCATCTACTACGGCTTTTCGCATCCGCATGACACCCGCGACGGCCGCCCCGAACTGCTGGAGCATTACGGCGCCACCAATCACGCCGATCCCAACACGCTGCCTGCCTTGAACCCCAAGCAGCCCCCGCTGTCTGCGAACTACCTGACCGCGCATCCCTTCAACAATGGCGACGCCGGTGTGCGTGATGAAGTGGCCGTCAGCGGTGTGTGGAAGAACCGCGATGAGGCCACCATCCGCAACGAGATCGGTCGTGATCTCGCGTGCAGCGAGAACATCGACATCCAGATCGGCCGCGTGCTGGCCAAGCTCCAGGCCATGGGCGAGCTGGACAACACCTACATTTTTTATACTGCGGATCACGGCATCGCTATTGGACGCCATGGCCTGCAGGGGAAACAAAACCTCTACGAGCATACCTGGCGCGTGCCCTTCATCGTCAAAGGCCCCGGCATCAAGCCCGGCACCCGCGTGCCGGGAAACATCTACCTGCTCGACACGGTGGCCACGCTCTGCGACGTCGCAGGCATTCCTGCGCCGGAGAGCAATGAAGGCCTCAGCTTCAAGCCCGTGCTCGAAGGCAAAAAGGACACCCTGCGCGATGTGATGTACGGCGTGTACTGCGGCGGCACCAAGCCCG
>NCCR01000338.1 GCA_002279765.1 Verrucomicrobia bacterium 12-59-8
CGTTGTGGCGGTGATCGACAGCGGCATCGACTACACGCACCCGGATCTGACATCCAATATCTATTCCAATCCGGGCGAAGTGGCCGGAAACAGCAAGGACAACGACCACAACGGCTATGCCAATGATGTGCGCGGGTGGGATTTTGTGAACAACGACGCCGATCCGATGGATGACACCAATCACGGCACGCATGTCGCGGGAATCATCGGCGCGAGCGGCAACAACCTGAGCGGTGTTTCGGGAGTGTGCTGGCAGGTGATGCTGCTGCCGGTGAAGTGTCTCAATGCCCAAGGCAACGGCACGTCCTCAGACGTGGCGGAGGGGCTGGCTTACGCCACCCTCATGGGAGCGGCGATCACGAACAATTCCTGGCAGAGCTACGGGAATTCACAAACACTGCAGGAGACGGTGGACGCGGGCTGCGCTGCGGGAATCCTGTTTGTCGGAGCTGCGGGCAATGATGGCATGACGCTCGGTTCATCCTTCTCCATAACACCGGCCTTTTTTCGCAATCCAGTGCAGATGACGGTGGCAGCCACGGATCAAAGCGATGCGCTGGCCAGCTATTCGAATCGAGGTGTTACGATGGTGGACCTGGCCGCGCCGGGTTCCAGCATCCTAAGCACCACGCCAAGCAACGGTTACCAGCAGCTCAGCGGAACGTCCATGTCCACGCCCATGGTGGCGGGCGCTTGTGCGCTGCTCAAATCCTACCGGCCGCTGCTAACGGCGGCGCAGATCAAGGAAGCTGTCATGCAAAATGTGGATGTGCTTCCCGCTCTGGCGACAGTGTGCGCTTCCAGCGGGCGGTTGAACGTCAACAAGGCGCTGCTCTCGGTGCAGCGTGTGTATTGGAGCGGCGGATTGGCCGCGCGTGGGCCGCCCGGCGGACCGTTTGTGAATGCCTCGTCCACGCTTCACATCGTGAACAATTCAGCGGCCTCCACGGGGTGGAGCATCGCCAGCACGGCATCGTGGCTGAACTTGAGCGCCACCAGCGGCACCCTGGCCCCAGGCACATTCACGGATGTGACACTCAATGTGAACAGCAGCGCCAGTGCGCTGCCCACCGGACTGCAAACAGGCACGCTGACACTGCTGGACCAGAGGTTGAACGTCTCGCAGACGATTGCGGTCACTCTCGATGTGCTTGCTTCAGTGGTGTACAAGTTTCCGCTTGATTCAGATCCCGGTGCTTCCTGGACTCGCACAGGAGGGTGGACGTTTGCCCAGCCGCTGGGCGGTGGCAGCAGTTTTCTGGGCAGTCCTGATCCGGTAAGCGGTGCCACCGGATCGTATGTGTTTACCGACAGTCCGGCGGGAAGCTTTGTGGGAAACATCAACGACGATTCCCTGCTGACCACGCAGAAAATTGATTTGTCCGGATTGATCAACACCCGCCTCCATTTCAAACGGTGGCTGAACACCGACCGCCCGCCGTTTGCGGGGGCAGCCATCGCGATCAGCACGGATCCAACCAATCCAAGACAAAACATTATCTGGCAGGAGACGGCGGCGATCCACGACTCCGGCTGGACCGACCAGTATTTGGACATCAGCGCGCTGGCGGACCATCATCCGGCCATCTACATCACGTGGATTGCGAGGAACTATAACGGGGCGAATCCGCAGTCTGGCTGGAACATCGACGACATTGAGATCCTCGGGCAGCCCATCGAGGGGTTGAAATTTGATCCTGTGGCAGCCTTGAATGAAGGGGGGCCTGCGACAGTGCAGGCCACTCTGCGCCTGACGCCAGCGCCTGAGACTGCGACAAGCGTGCAACTGACCTCCAGCGTACCCACCCGGGTCAGTGTGCCGTCGTCGTTGTACGTGCCTGCTGGAACGAGCCAGATCCAGGTGCCGCTGACCGTTGTCAATGATGCGCTGCTCAACGGCTCACCGAGTGTCACCATTGCCGCCAGTTCAACAGGGTACGTGGGCGTGCCATTGACCGTGGTCGTCAATGACAATGAAACAGCCACGCTCACGCTTTCTCTGCCCATCTCTGCCCGGGGGGGCGGGCCGCCAGATTCGGGAAGCATCACGGCATCGGCCGCGCCTGCCGTGGATGTGCAAGTGCCGCTCGTTTCGGGGGATCCTGCCAGGCTCAATGTGCCGGCGGTGGTGACGATTCCTGCGGGTCAGACTTCGGCAAGCTTTGCCGTTCACTTTCCACGCAGCACGGTCATTCAAGGGGATACAGTCGTGCAGGTAAGCGCCGCAGTGGGCGGCTGGACCGGGGATGTGAAGCCGGTGACGGTGCTGGGCGACACGTCGGCAGGCATGAGCATCGTGGTTCCCGAAGTGGTTTCGGAAGGCGACACCGGAGTCACAGGGTTTATCCGCCTGAGCCGGCCTGCGGGCAGTTCTCCGGTCTATGTGACAGTGACCAGCTCCGACCCAGGTGTCAATGTGACGAGCGACGTATTCATCCCTTCGGGATCAAGCAGCGGCACCTTCACCATCACGCCCTATAGCAATTACGAGATGGAGGGAATGCGCACGGTGACCCTGACCGCGAGCGCTTCAGGCATGGCGGCGGCGACGACGGCCTTGCAGGTGGCTGACGGAAACCCTGCCAGCATTGCCATAGCGCCGATCGGGGCCACACAATATGCCTCCCAGTCTTTCGCCGTGCAGATCACGGCACTGGATGTCAACGGGGCGGTTGCTTCTGGCTTTAACAACAACTTTTCGATCAGCGCAGGCGATGGCACTACGACAGCGTCAGTGGTTCCAAGCACGTTCGTCATGACCAAAGGAGTCTGGCGTGGCACCATCAATATTGCCAAGCCGGGGACCTGGACGCTGAGTGCCTCAGCCTGGTGGACGGCTCTTTTCGGCAATTCGAATGTCTTCAACGTTGTTCAGCCCAGCGCGCCGGTGCAAGTCAGCCTGAACAACCGTGACATGGTCTATGATGCCTTCCGCGGCCGTTTGTATGTGAGCACGCCGACCGGGGCCGTCATTCCCATCAATCCGGTGAACGGCGTTCAGGATGCTCCGATTGTTGTGGACCCGTCGTATGCGGGATCCTTGGGGCTTTCAGACGATGGTTCGCAGCTTTACGTGGCAGTGAACGGCGGGTCCAGCGTGCGGCGGGTGCCGCTGGCCACCCGCATCCCGGCAGAGACCTTCAACCTGCCGCAGAACAATTACGTGAAGCAAATCCAGGTGCTTCCGGGCAGGCCCATGTCGGTGCTGGTGAATCAAACGGTGTATGACGCCGGAGTGGCCCGCCCCGTGGGCAATCTGTTTTACCTCGATGGTCAGATCATTCCTGGAGCGGACACAGGCACCCTCTATGGGGTCTGGCCTTCAGGATATACTGCCAGCCTGCGGTCTATTTCCGTGCTTTCAGACGGTTTGCGTTTTGCGTCTTCGCCCGCCAGCTTCTCGATTCCAACCACTGGCAGCCAGAGCGCCTTTGACGGAAAACTTCTCACTGTGGCAGGCGGAACGACGGTTTGCGTGGTGGACCCGAAGCGGGGGGCCATGGTGGGTCAGCTCCCAGTGCAGGCGCAGTGTGCGGTTCCCGAGAGCAGCCTGGCGAGAATCTACGCCGTGGGAAGCAATGGCACGAATTTCCAGCTATGGACGTATGACACCTACCTGTACAACCGCGTGGGTGCGGTAGATCTGCCGGGCCTCACAAGCTCACCAACAGGGCAGTTGCTGCGCTGGGGGCAGCATGGTCTGGCGTTCCGCACAGGCAGCCAGATCATGACAGTCAACACTCCACTGGTGCCTAACTGGGAAGGGGCGGATTTGCAGGTGGAGCAGCTTGCCACGCCAGATCAGGCAGGGGTGGGGCAGTCGCTGAACTACACAGTCACAGTGCGCAACACCAGCCCAAATCCTGCGAAGAACGTCGTGCTGTCAAACTTGCTCCATCCTTCGGTAGTGGTGAATGCAGTGTCTAGCACTCAGGGGACTTCCACCACCCGTGGTGCCCGGGTCAATGTATCTCTGGGCACGCTGGCACCAGGAGCAAGATGTGTGGTGCAGATCACCGGCACGGCTGGCAGCGCAGGAAGTTTTGGCAACACGGCGGCGGTGACTTCCTCGAACGATTCCAATGTGGCGAACAATTCCGCCTATGCCGCAGCCGCCGTGATACCGGTGGCGCCAGCGATACGGACGATCTCGCTGACGCTTCAAGACGTGGTGCGAGATTCAGTCTCCGATCAACTCTATGCGGTGGTGGGCGCGAAATCGGCTGCCCTGGCCAACATGAACCACATGCGGCTGACGGAGGACCGTCAGTCGCTTTACCTCAGCAAGGGGTATACAGGAATGATTGAGAAATGGACTTTGAGTTCACGCACACGTGAAACGTCTTTCCTGTGTCCGAACGGCCCCTCTGCCGGCCTGCCATCCATCAAGGACTTGTGCCCGCTGGGGACTGATTCAAACACGCTTCTGGTGGCTTATGTTGACAGCGACAGTCACTCCTGGGTGACTGCCATGCAGAACGGCCTGCCCCTTCCCGCAGATACTTCCGTCTCAGCAGATGGTGTGAGTACTCTGTGTCCTGCAGGCACTCCGGGCCGTGTTTTAGGGGTGCAGACCAACGTCAGCCCCGGGCGGGCTGTCTTTGAGTTTAGGATAGGAGGGACGGGCGCGCTTACGACCAGCGTTGTCGCAAGCACCAACTTTTCCTACGGACCCATCAAGTATGCGAATGGCCGTGTGTATGCGGGCACGATTGTGGATCTGGCCACCGGCACCGTGTTGATGGCGGGAAGCAGCGGTTCGACCCCTGAGCCTGATCCCAGCAACAGACGCTTCTACGTTCAGGGCAGCAACGGCGTCACCGCCTTTGACAGCCAGACATTCGCAGCTGTGGGAAACATCGTACTGTCTGGCGATAGCTCTGCCGTTCTCAGCCCGGCCTTACTGCGCTGGGGTGTCTATGGTCTGGCGGCCAATGGCAACGGGAAGTTGTATCTGCTGAATTCGGCCACCTCCATTGTTCCTGACCCACCTGTGGCGGTGCAAATGCCAGCACAACTGGCGGAAAATGCCGGGGTGGTGGTTAATGCAGGAACTGTGACGCTGCAGCGCCCGCTGCAGAACAACCTGACCGTGACACTTCAGTCGTCGGCACCGGCATTGGTGCAGGTGCCCGCGTCGGTGGTGATCCCTGCCGGGCAGCTCAGCGTAGCGTTTGACATCACCGTCACGAATGACTCCATCGTCAACGGTGCCCGTACGGTGACCATCACTCCGGCAGAATCAGGTACGGCCCTGACTCCGATGTCGGGCACTTGCATGATTTTAGACGATGAAGTGACAGCCATCTCTTTGAGTCTGCCTGACAGCTTTCAAGAGGGGAGCACCGGGATCACGGGCACGGTGAGTCTCGGGACCGCCGCCGCAGTTCCCCTGACGGTGAATCTGGCTTCCTCGAATGCAACGCGCCTTTCCGTGCCGGCCACGGTCACCATTCCTGCCTGGAGTTCCAGCACGACCTTTGCCCTGACGAGCACGAACAACGGCAAAAGCGACGGCAATCTGGCCGTGAACATCACAGCGTCCGTGCCTGGGTGGTCAGCCGCCACGGGCAGCGTGACCGTCACCGACACCACCAGCACGCAACTGACGCTGACTGCCTCCTATTCCACCATCACGGAAGGCACGACGACCAGTGGTGGAAGCCTTTTCTACGTCGGTCTGCCAGGGGCTGCGAGTTCTGATATTACCGTCACCGTCAGTAGCAGCGATCCTTCACGCCTTGCCGTTCCGGCCACCGTGACTATTCCAGTCGGCAGCTATACGGGTTATATCTTTCTGGCCGCTCCTGAAAACGATGTGGCAGATGGGGCGCTGTCGGCGTCAGTAACTGTATCTGCCTCTGGTTTTCTCAGTGCCACCGGTCCCATCACCGTCGTTGACAACGACCCCTCCACTTTGACCCTTTCCAGTTTTTCGAATCAGGCTGCTGGCCCGATAAGCTCTGTGAACGTGGCCGCCGCCAGATTTGACGGATACGCAGCCTCTGGAATGACGGGCACCCCCACGTTTACAGCCCAAGGAGCCGGAGGCCCGATCACTGTAGTCAACCAGACGCCCAATGCCGTCTGGTCTGGCAACAATTGGACCGGCACCCTCTTGATTGCCAAGCCGGATACCGGCATCACCGTCACGGCCACGTATCGCGGGATCTCGGTCACCAGCAACACATTCAGTCTCACCGCAGGTCCTGCGTCTCAGCTCACTTTCGATCCGATCACCAGCTCGCAGACAAGCGGCACGTCATTCCCCGCCACCGTCCGAGTGACCGATACCAACGGCAATCCCATCACGACCACGAGTGCTGCGGCGTCGCTCTCGGCCTATTCGGATGCTGTTACGCGGATGTCTGGCGTGCTCAATGGTTGGAATGCCTATGGCATGGTGGGGCCGCAAACTGCCAAATATAGAACGAACCTGATCGTGCCCGCTCAAGATATTGGAACGGGCGGATCACTGCAGGGCATTGAACTCTATCGGGCTACCGGCTCCGGCTTTACCCTCACCGACTACACGGTTCGCATCCGCCCCACCACGCTGAGCAGTTTTCCGTCTTCGCCCCAGTTCGACAATTCCGCAGGCTGGACCACCGTGCGCAGCGGTTCCTTCTCCAGTGCGAACACGGCTGGCTGGTTTTTCATCCCCTTCAGCACGCCCTATGTGTGCGACGGGACCACGAACCTGATCATCGAAGTCATGTCCAATTCAGCAGCAAGTCTTTCGCGTTCGGAAACGGGTAACTATCAGTCGGGATTTATGATGATGGCGACTGGAGCATCCACGCTGCCAGATCCTTCCACCTGGTCCAGCACCGTCGGCCCGGCACCCAATCTTCAGAGTGTTCGGCCCGCTTTGCGCCTCGTCTTTGGAAACGTGCTGAGTGTTTCCCCTGCCACTACCGCCACTCTGACCAACGGCGTCTGGACCGGAGCGCTGACCGTCAACGGCGGGGGGGGAGCCAATGTGGTCATCAAGGCCAGCGGAGCCTTCAGCGGCCAGAGTAATCCCTTTGATGTCAAGCCCACGACCGTGCCGGCTCCGGTGTTGAACGCACCGCTTTCCGTCCTCGGCGGCAGTTCCGCCCCTCTGAGTTGGAGTGCCACCCCCGGAGCTACAGCGTACGAGGTTCAGTGGGATCATGCGAGCGATTTTCCCGCGCCCCAGACCTCAGGCTGGATCGCAGCCACCCAAATCAACGTCAGTGGTCTGGCTGATGCGCAGACCACCTGGTTCCGGGTGCGCGCCCACTGGTTGTCCGGGGGCACGGAGATTCTCGGCCCATGGAGCAACGTCGTCTCCGCAGTGCAAGATGCCACGCCCCCGGCCATCATTTTCGGTAGTCCCCTGGCAGGCTATGGTGGGGCTGTTTTGCGGACGATCGCCAGCAGCATGACTCTGAATGGTTTCATCACGGATGCTCATGGCGTCAGCAGTTTTTCAGTCAATGGCTCGCCGGTTGCTTT
>NCCR01000339.1 GCA_002279765.1 Verrucomicrobia bacterium 12-59-8
CACCAAGGACAAAGACGTGCAGAGGTACGTGAGCGTAACAGGATCAAACTCCGGCGGCTATTGGGATGGGATCGAAACCAACGATGAATGGCGCCAAAACCTAAAGGACCGCTCAACGGACAAGAAGCAGCGGGCCGAAGTCAAAGCCGCGTTGGAGAAGTCCATCGTTCGTTGCGAGTCACTAATCAGTGGATTGCGTCATGATCTGGAGAACAAGAACTTGTCCGTGATCGAGCAAGGAGTACTCAAATCCGAACTCGACACCCATCTGACCATGCTCAACAGGCGTCGGTCCCAGGTGGATGAGCTGCTCGTGGCGGAGGAACCTGACACCACGGCAGTCGGCCACGAGGCGGCAAAAAACCTCGGAGAGGCCGTTAGCGATCTGATGGGCGATCTTCAGCGCGATATTCAGATGATCACTCTCAAACACTCACAACTAAGTGCGGAACAGGACAGGCTCTTCAGACTGAGGGAAAACCTGGAGGCCCGGAAAAAGTGGCTTGAAGACTATGAAAAGAAGGGCGGGAAATGACCGAGCCATTCTATGGCATGACCTTCGATGCATACTCTCCCAGGAGATCTAAGAGCACCAACTGAATGAATCCATATGACAGCCTCGGCAAGCAGACGGGTTCCGAGGTCATCTTTGACTCAGATCCGCAGCAGCTCATCAAGCGACTTTTACAGCGCTTCCAATCACCGAACTACGAATGCGCCTGCAAACCTGAATCCTGTTGCTGCGGGCCAGAAAGCAAGCCCTGCGATTGCTGAATTTCGCCTCAAACACCTTCCGCTCACCTCTATGAAGACCCATCCAACCATGCACCGGCGATACCTCACCTTGTTCTCCTGTTTACTCTTTATCCTGGCAGGTCTTCTGACGGCAAGCGCAGATGTCGGCGGCAGAACACGCGAGCCATCACCCTGGGGGCGGCGGTGCCGGTCCAGGGGGTATAGGGCCGCCTGCAGGTGCGGGACCGGCCGGTGGAATGGGCGGCATGATGGGTGGCATGGGCGACATGATGAAGAACATGGGCGCGCCGCCGCCGAAGGAGCTCTATCCGACGCTCATGGCTTTGCCGGAGCTTTCGCCCGAGCACCGGAGGCAAGTCGAGGAGCAAGCCGCTGAGCGGATGCAGACGGGCAGTGTCTTGATGGGACAGGCGCTTGACACGCTCAACACAGGTGCGCAGTCCGGCGACTACGCCCTGATGCATGGGGCAACGACCCAAATGCGCGAAGGCATCGCGCAGATTGAGAGCGGCATCGCCGCGCGCAGAGCACTGGCGGAAGGACGTGCTCCGCACGAGGTGGCTCTGGCGTGGTTCAAGCAGGAGATGAGTCTTTCGCCGGTCGTCATCTCGACGCCGGAGGAGGTCTTTGGAGTCACGCCCTTTCACCTCTTCACGATGGTGCTGCTCGTCGCCTTCGCGGTCGCCATGTTCGTGCTGTATTTCCTGAAGATGCGCCGCGCAGCCGCGCTCTTTGGTCGCATCGAGGCGGGCAAAGGCCCCCCGCCACCAGGATCGGCCCCGGAGCTTGCCGGAGGGAAACCTGCGGCCAGCGAAAAACCTGCTGCTGCTGCGAACAAACCGGCGGCTGAATGATGGAGGTAACATCGGAATGAACAAAAAAACTTCCAAAACAGCCGCGTCGTCGGCAGCCCATGACAAAGACACACCGTCAGCCGGTGCGGAGGCGGAATCATCGCCGCCCATGACCAAGAACTGGCGGGGGCAGCTACGAGTGGGGAGTATCATCAAAGAAACACCAACCGTGAAAACGATTCGTCTCCAGCCTGCATCCGGCGAGCGCTTCCTCCCGTTCACCTTTGTGCCCGGTCAGTTCCTCAACGTCGCGTTCTGGATTGGCGGCGGGAGGATGAATCGCTCCTACTCCATTTCATCCTCGCCAAACCAGCGCGAATACCTCGACCTGACCGTGCGGCGTGAGCCACGCGGCGCGGTCTCCCGGCACATCGTTGACCTGCTCAGGGAAGGCGACCTGATCGAAGCGGGCGGTCCGGTTGGAACATTTACTTTCACCGGAAAAGAGGCGGACAGCATCGTCCTCATTTCCGGCGGCGTCGGCATCACGCCGATGGTGAGCATTAGTCGCTATCTCACCGAGCAGTCATGGCCCGGTGACATCTACTTCATCTATGTATGCCGCACGCCGGCCGACTATATTCTGGCGGAAGAAATCGCCGAGCTTGAGCGTCGCAATCCGAAGCTGCACGTTACTATCACCATGACCCGTGCTGAGGGGGCGGACTGGAAAGGCCCGCGCGGACATCTGACCGAGGAATTACTCACGGAGTCTGTTCCCGAGCTTACTTCGCGGAGAATTCACCTCTGCGGCCCGATCCCGATGATGGACGCCACGAAAGCGCTCCTCGCTGAAATGGGAGTGCCCAAGGAGCAGGTGAAGACCGAAGCCTTCGGCACCCCCAAGCCGACCCCGGCTCCAGCGGGAACCACCGCCAAACCTTCTGCCGAAGCAGCCGGCCCGCTGGTGACATTTTCAAAGAATAACAAGTCGGCGAAAATTCATGCCGGTCAGACTGTGTTAGAACTGTCCGAGGACCTCGGCATCGGAATCCAGTTCTCCTGCCGCGTCGGCACCTGCGGTGTCTGCAAGGTGAAGATGACTGAAGGCGAGGTGGATCAGGAGGTGCAGGACTCCCTTGATGACGACGATAAGGCCAGCGGCATCATTCTCGCCTGCCAGGCAAAACCCAAGACGCCAGTCACCGTGGAGGCATAGCTTATGAAAGAACGTGAACGCATCATCCTCTCCGGCGTCCTCAGCCTTCTGCTGCTGGCCTGGCTCGGCTTTCTATTCCACACCTCACCGAGCTTTGCCGGGAGCGCACTCGGCTCTGCATTCGGGATCGCGGGCGCGGTGCTGATGCTCATCCCGCTCGCCTATCCGTTCGTCAAACGCATCCCCTGGCTCCGCGACCGCGTCTCCAAGCGCGTCTCGCTACAGACGCTGATGACCTGGCATGTCTATGCCGGCATCTTCGGCCCTTTGCTCGCAATCATTCACACCGGCCACAAGTTCAACAGTTGGCTCGGCATCACGCTGACCGCCGTGATGCTGCTCGTCGTCATCAGTGGCTACGTGCTGCGCTATCTGACCACCTACGTCACGCATGACATCAAGGACAAGCTGCTCCTGCTCCAGACGGCACGCGGCGATCTCGACAGCGCGTGGGGAGTGCTGGAAAACTCCCCGGCAGAAGCGAAATCCCTTCCGAAATCGCCCCTCCTCGCTGCGGGTCTGGCGTCGTTTGGGATTGATTTGTCCAGCACCACTGGCCCTGCGGGTGAAGTCGCGCGCCTCGCCGAATCCGTCGCGGACCTCGAATTCGCGATCCGCACGGACGAATTCTTCAAACGCTGGTTCGCCCGCTCTCTGGTGGCGCACATCGTTCTCTCCATCCTCCTCTATGTGCTGCTGGGCCTGCACATCTGGGCGGGAATTCATTTCGGATTGAGGTGGTTATCATGAAATTACGCACATACTTTCTGTTGGCAATAGTCTTGCTCGCGACACTCGCACTGGCATTCTATCTGTTACCTTCCAGGCATCGCAGTAAATCGGCGGACATCCTCCTTTCGACTGCCTTTTGGCAGCATGCGGTCCTGCCTGGCGAACTGTCGCAGTCGCATGCTTTTCTCGAACAGAATTGCGCGGCATGCCATACGTCCGTCAAGGGTGTCGAAGCAAGCAGATGCATCGTCTGCCACGCCGATAACATCTCCGTCCTCCAGCGCCAGCCCAGCGCCTTCCATGCCGATATTGGCGAGTGCGCATCCTGTCATGGCGAGCACCAGGGGCGTGTCGCGAGCAACACGAAGATGGATCATGTAGCCCTGGCTCAGATCGGCCTGCGGCAAATTCAAACCACGACGCCATCGCAAGATGCATCGCGCGCTGCCCTCGTCGCCTGGCTTGCACAAAGCAAAGGATCGCCGCTTACCCCGCATCTCCAGCCCGCAGAGTCACAGCTAAACTGCGCGAGCTGCCATCAGACCAAGGACCGGCACTTCGGCCTCTTTGGCAACGACTGCGCGCAATGCCACGGCACGGCGAAATGGACAGTCCCGGAATTTCGTCATCCCTCATCCGCCTCGCAGTCCTGCGCGCAGTGCCATCAAGCCCCGCCGAGCCATTACATGATGCACTTCAAAATGATCTCGATGAAGTTCGCCCGCATGGAGAAGGCCGAGGTCAGTCAGTGTTTCCTCTGCCACCAGACCACCTCCTGGAACGACATTAAAGGCGCGGGCTTTTACAAACATCATTAACCATGACACCGCCCATGAAAAGAGATCCCATCTGCGGCATGACCGTCAATCCAGCCACCGCGCTTCATGCTGAGCGCGATGGCGAGACACACTTTTTCTGCGGCGACGATTGCCTCCAGCAATTCTTGAACGCCACGGCTGCCTCCCAGCGTGCCGGGCCGTGTGTCATCGTGATCTTTGGTGCGTCCGGTGATCTGACGAAGCGCAAGCTGTTGCCCGCCCTTTGCAATCTCGTCGCCGGTGGGTTGCTGTCTGAGGATTTCGCGATCATCGGGGTAGGACGCACGGAATGGTCTGGCAATGACTTTCGGCAACAGATGCGGGAGGCAATTGCCGAGTTTGCCACGCAAAAAATGGACCCGGCATTGTGGACTAACATCGAGCAACGGATGCGCTACTGCAGTGGGTCCTACACTGATCCAGAAACCTATCAACGGCTGAGCACCATGCTGGAGGAGTCGAACGCAAAGCAGCACACCAGCGGGAATGCGTTGTTTTATCTTTCGGTGCCCCCCATTTCTTTTGCCCCCATCGCCCAGCAGCTCCACGCGAGCGGTTTGTTGAAAGAGGTGCCGCCAGTTTGGCGACGGCTCGTGATCGAGAAGCCGTTCGGGCATGATCTGGCCTCCGCCCGTGAGCTGAATGCCACGCTCTCCGCATCTCTGGCCGAATCTCAAATCTTTCGCATCGACCACTACCTCCTCGTGTTCCGCCTCGGCAACAGCATGATCGAGCCGGTCTGGAACCGCACGTTCATTGATCATGTGGAGATCACAGCGGCGGAGTCGATTGGAATCGAAGGCCGTGCGGCCTTTTATGAAACTGCTGGCGCATTTCGCGACATGATGCAGACGCACATGCTGATGCTGCTGGCCCTCATCACCATGGAGCCTCCGGCCTCGCTGTCGGGAGAGGCTGTGCGCAATGAAAAAGCCAAGTTGCTCGAAGCCATTCGCATTCCCAAGCCGGAGGATGTCATGCGCGACACGGTGCGGGGCCAGTATGGGCCGGGCGAGATCGCCGGAAAGCCGATTGACGGGTATGCTGAAGAGCCAGGTGTCTCGCTAGGGTCAACGGTCGAAACCTTCGCCGCAGCCAAACTCTGGATCGACAACTGGCGCTGGGCGGGCGTGCCGTTTTACCTTCGAACCGGAAAACGACTTGC
>NCCR01000340.1 GCA_002279765.1 Verrucomicrobia bacterium 12-59-8
GGCGTCTGCTTGAGCAGCGCCTGCATCAGGCGGCAGCCGCCGAGGTAATCATGGTGGCCGACCTTGTCCACCTCCTTCACCTTGCCGGCGACGAGGACGATCTTAACGCTGTCAGCAGCCCAAGAGGAAGAAGTGCACAGGGCTGAAGCAGCGAGAGAGAGAATGAAACGTGAACGGGAAATCATGGTGGGTAAGTGGAAGGCAGTCTAAACGAACACACTTACCGGGAAATGTCTCCCAATCTTCAAGGCCGGGTGATCTGGCCATCGCGCTGAAACATCTGCCAGTCGGCGGCATAGGCGGCGTTGATGAGCCAGGAGGCGGTGGCTTTGTCTCCAGTGAATGAGGCATTGGGCGCTGTGTTCAGCGTTTGATAACCTCCTTGAATGACATCCCAGTTTTTACCGAGCGAGCCGCTCTCAAGCGCCAGTGTATTGAGCTTCACCGGACTTTTGAGCGGATCAGCATCGGCAGGGACGCGGGAGGCGAAGGTGTGGCGCAGGAAAGAGAACACCAGAGGCCAGGTTTTTTCGCCGGGGCCGTGACCTGTCCTGGGCTCCACGGCATGATTCCATAAGGCGCTGTGCTTCTTCCGCATGGCTTCAACAACGCCCATGTTCTCAGCTTTCGAGGGGCGGGCGAAGAAGGCGTCATCTTCACCAAAGATGATGAGGGCAGGGATCTGGGCCGCGCCGGGTTGATAGACCTGATAGGTGGTGCCTGGGCGCATGGAAACCCAGCCCCACACACGCGGGCTGTCAGCAGAGAAGATGGCGGAGAAGCCGGTGCCGTTTGAGTGGCCGTAGAGAAAGAGCGGCGCATTTTCGAGCTCGGCATGCTGGGATCTTTGTCCAAAAGTCTTCAACCGTTCATCGAGCAGGCTGCGTGGCCAGAAGCCGCGCTGCATGGGATTGCCGTTGAATTTGAACAGCGCCAGATGCAGCTCGCGGGCAATCTTGCGCAGTTCGGGATGTTTATATAGAGCCTCGCCACTGCCATGGCCGGAGATGACGACGATGCCTTTGGCCTCAGTGACTTCGCCGGGCAGCCAGAGATCAAATTTGACATCCTCCTTTTTGCCCTCGCCTTTTTCCTTCACGGCCTGCTGCCACTGCTCATTGGTGAGTTTCCAGTCCCAGCTTCTTTCAACTGCCTGTTGCGGTGAAGGCGTTCCCCATTTGGCTTCATCAAGCACGCCATCCCAATTCTTCTGACCCTTCACCTGCGTGTTGGCCCGCACCCAGCCGATGCTGTGGCATTCGGGCAGTTGCAGCGTCTCGGTGAGCTCGATGTCAGCGGCACGGAGATTTGTCAGCAGGATTGCAGCGACGAGAAATGACAGCTTCATGAAATGAGGTGGGTGATTTATGCGATGAGTTCCTTCAGCACGCCGGAGCTGTCGCCGTGGCGTTCGGCATTCACACCGATGCCGTGCAGCAGCGTGAGCCAGGCATTGCACAGCGGCGTGTCCTTGGGGGCGACGATGTTGTGGCCGAGTTTGATACCCGCACCGCCGCCGGTGAGGAGCGTGGGGCAGTTATCGAGGCTGTGCTCGGTGCGGATGTTGCTGCCGTAAGCGAGGGCAACGTGGTCGAAGAGACGGCTGCCGTCGGCTTCCTTGGTGGCTTTCAGTTTGTCGATGAGTCCGGCGAGCAGATCGCTCTGCGTGAGATCGCGCTGCTTGGAGGCCTCGAGTTTTTCGCCCAGGGTCGAGTGGTAGTGGCTCATGTCATGCGGGGCGACTTTGATGCCGATGCTGGTGAGCAGGGTGCTGACCGGCTGGCGATAGGTGAGGACGCGGGTGCTGTCCGTCTGCATCGCCGCGAGCATGATGTCATACATGATCTTGATTTCCTCTTTTCCCGCGAGACCGGGCGCTGGCTCGGGAACCGGCGCCTGGGGCTGCGGCACGCCAATCCACTGCTCGTCCTTGCTCAGGCGCGTTTCGATGTCGCGGATGCCCTGGAAGTATTCATCGAGCTTGCCCTTGTCCGTTTTGCCGAGGCCGCGCTGCATGACACGGGCATTCTCCATCACGGTGTCGAGCACGCTACGCTTCTGGGCGAGCATGGCCTTCTGCTGCTCGATGGGCGTGGTGTCCTTGGAAAAGAGCCGGTGGTAGGCTTCCACGGGGCCCTTGTGTCCGCCGATGGGTTTGCCGCTGACATCCCATGCCATGGAAAGCCCAGGGCCATGGCCTGACGACTCGGCGTTTTCGCTGCCATTGAGCTGCAGAGAGCCAAAGCGCGTGTCGAGGCCGAGCTTGGCCGCAGCCACCTGATCTGCGGAGATGCTGTTGTGAAAGTTCTGTCCCGGCTCGCCAAAGCGATTCGCCCCCGTGAGCCACATGGTGCTGCCCCAGTGGCCGTCGTTGCTGTACTTGTTCCAAAGCCCCTGCACGACGCTGAAGTCCGCCTTGTGTCTTGCGAGCGGCTTCAATCCTTCAGGCAGGGTGTAATTCACGCCGGGTTGTTTGATGTCAGGAAACCAGCTCTCTGTGGTGATCCCCCAGCCGAAGCCGAGAAACACGAGCCGCTTTGGCGGAGTCGCTGGAGCTGCTGCCGAGGCGAAGCGGCGGAAGCCAAAGGATTCCAGTGCCGGCAGGGCAATGAGCGCGGTGCTGGATTGAAGGAAGTGGCGGCGGGTTTTCATGGGCGTGGGGTGAGAGTTGCGATCGAACAGAAAGTGTGACAGGAATCATGCATGTTGACGGATACAACGATTCAAGCTGAGCAGATTCGTCTGCGCGCTTTGCGGGCCATGAGCCCGACCAGGCGTCTTTCCATGGCGGTGGGCTGGAGCCAGTCGGTACGTGAGATGAGCCGAGCTGGATTGCGCCGACAGCACCCTGCTGGGAGCCGACCTTGCTGCGAAAGTGTACGGCCCGCTGAACGCTCATGGATGACACACTCATAGCTGCTCTGGCTGCTGCGAATGTTCTGGATGAACTGGGCGTCCGTTGGTTTCTCGGCGGTTCACTGGCCAGTTCCGTCCATGGCATCCCCCGGGCGACATTCGATGCTGACATCATGGCAGATTTGGGCGCGCAGCATGTGCGCCCATTCATCAAGCGGCTCGGTGAGGAATGGTATGCGGACGAGGGAGCCATCATGGATGCGATCAACCACCGGTCGTCGTTCAATCTCATCCATTTCGCCACGGCGATGAAGGTGGATGTGTTTCTGCCCAAGCCGCGCCGATTTGACAGCGGTGAGTTTACCAGATCACGCAAGATGTCGGTAGCCGAAGGCAGCAGTGTCGAGGCGTCCGTATGCTGCGCGGAGGACATCGTCGTGGCAAAGTTGGAATGGTATCGCCTCGGCGGGGAAGACTCGGAGCGGCAATGGCAGGATGTGCTGGGCGTACTGCGGCTCAACAGCGGTCGGCTGGACATCGATCTGCTCCGCCAGAGTGCGGATGAAGTCGGAGTCTCTGATCTGCTGCAAAGAGCGCTCGATTTGGCTGCGGCTGGATAAGGGAAGGACTTCATTTGGTGGGGGGCGGCCCAGGGCGAACTCGATGAGAGCCTCGCTGAAGCTTCGGGCAAAGGCGACTGACTTGGAGGCGATGATGTCGCGCAGTTCGAAGAAGTTTTTGAATGCGGGGCCTTTGTAGAGAGCGGCGGCGGCTTCGATAGTCCAGGTTTTCTTGGACTTGGGATCGGGTTTGCCATTGGCGTCGATGGCCATGTAGCTGTCTTCGGTGCGCCACTGTCCGGCGGCATCGAAGTTCTCCAAGCCGAAGCCGACGGGGTCGATCTTACGATGGCAGCTGGCGCACTGCGGATCCTCCTGATGGGCGAGCAAGCGTTCGTGCGTGGTGAGCACTTTACCCGCGAGCCGCGTGATCGCGGGGACGTTGGCAGGGGCGGGTGGTGGCGGGTCATGCAGCAGTTTGCGCAGCACCCAGGCACCGCGTTCGACGGGGCTGGTGCGTTCGCCATTGCCGCCCATGAAGTGGATGGCGGCCATGCCGAGCAATCCGCCACGTGGCGAGCCCTTGGGCAGCGACACTTTTTCATAGCCATCGCCCTTCACTCCGGGGATGCCGTAGTAGTGGGCGAGCACGCGGTTGATCATCACGTAGTCTGCTTTCAAGAGATCGCGCAGGCTCGAGTTGTGCCGCATGATGTGAGCGATGGTTTCATGGATCTCTCCCTTGGCCGCCACCTTGGTGCCGGTGTCAAAGCGAGGATACAGTGCACGATTGACTTCAAAGAAGTCGATTCGATCGAGACCAAGCCACTGATGCGTGAAGGCTTCGAGAAAATCTGCCGAACGCGGATCATTGAGCAGGCGCTCTGTTTGTGCGGTGAGCACTTCCGGCTTCTGCAATTCTCCGTTCCGCCCCAGATCAAGCAGATGTTTATCGGGCGGTGAACTCCAAAGGAAATACGACAGGCGCGTGGCAAGCTCCATGCCCGTCAACTGCCGACGCTTCTCGTCTGGTGTGGGCTCCGCGAGGTAAAGATACATGGGGGATGACAGCACCACGGCCAGCGTCTCCTTCAGCGCCGCGCTGTGCTTGTCGCCCGCTTTGCGGCGCACTTCGTAGAGGCTGAGCAGGCGGTCGATGTAGTTTGCCGGTGGCGTTGTGCCACGGAATGCCTCTGTGGCAAAGCGCTCCAGCGCGATTCGGAGTTCGGGCGCAGCAGGCGCAGGTGATTTATCATCCAGTGGTATGCCAAGCGCCACAATGCCGGATGGCTTGGGCTTGTCGGTTTTTGGTGCGCGTTCGATTTCGATCCAATCCACCCACAACGTGAGCTCGGGACCTATGCCATTGCGCTTGACCGCTTCGGCTCGCTTGCGACCGCCTTCTTCATTGGTGTCCCAACTGCCTTTTTCCCGGACGAACAGCAGGCGGTTCTCCCGCGTCAGGTTGCTGCGTGTCAGAGTCAGTGGAATCTCGATCACCTGCGGCTTTTCTATTGTGCCAGTGATTTCATGGGTGGCCATGACACGCCCGGTGCGGGCGTAGATGCCGAAGTCGAGGAAGCGCCGTTCTGGAGGAGCGTCTTTGGTCGTAGCAGCTTTCACGCGCACGATGTAGTCGCCCACGGGCCAGTCGAAGGGCACGAGCAGTTCGATGTAGTTCACGTTCAGCTCCGCTGGATGCCGGGTCTGCGTGCCGAGGTAGGCCCCCTTGTCCACCGCAGGCTGCGCCATGTAATACTGGTGATACTTCAGCCAGCCTGCACCCAGTGAATCGTTGGCGAGATCAGCGTCGTTCTCGCCTTTCTTATCAAAGCCAAAGGTTCGTGGGTTCGGTGCGCCGGGAATCCGGGCCCACTCGCGGCGGAAGATGCTGTCGTTCTTCGATTCCTTGCGGATCTTCGCGACGATATCCTTGTTCTCAGGCTTGGCCGCTGCTTCCTCCACTGCTTTGACCCAGCGTTCGGCACGGGCTTTGGCATCAATTTGATGTGCCACAAACTTCTGCACGACAGGCGTTGTCGTTTCGGCTTCGTAGTGCAGCTTTTTTTCCACGCCCGCCGCAGCCTGCCACGCAAAGGCTTCTTCCAAGGCCTCACGTCCAAGAACCTGATACTGCTCAAACTGGTTGGCCGACATGAAGAGGTTTGCCCCTACTGTGTCGAAACCACCTGCGCCGCTGTCTGCTGGCAGGTCGGACACATTGATCTCCACGCCGAGCAGCTCTCGCAGGGTGTTGCGGTATTCGCGGCGATTCAGCCGCCGCATGGTGATGACGCCATTCTGATCTCCCAAAGTGCGCCGGGCCGCGACCATCACGTTCGCCAGATCATCGAGAAAGTCGGCCTTCGCTTCATTCTTCGGCTGTTTTTCATCCTCAGGCGGCATGTCGCCCGAGTTCATTTGATTGAGCACCTTCTGCCATTTTTCGGCAGTCTCGATGTTCGTGATTTCAAAGGGCAGATCATCCACACGGAACTTTCCTTTTTGCTTATCAGGGCCGTGGCACGAGACGCAAGTCTCTTGGAACAAAGCCTTGTGCCGTTGGTCCATGACAGCGAGGCCCTGTGCCTCAGCGGCGTGAGTGAGGGCATGGGCAGACAGCAGGACGGCAATAAGCAGAAACGGACGGTTCATCAGGGGGAGAAACAAACGCAGTGGGACGATCAATGTATCTCGCTCTCATCGTCAAAAGCGGACGAAGAAAATGCAGGTATTCTTCCGAGGGCCGCCGCCTTCCCGGACAGAATCAAGGGAATAAAATTCATTTTTTGCCTCAAGATTCCCCGCGCACGGAAAGGGCGGTCGATTAATCTGGGCTCACTGATCCTTTCCTTTTATGTCCGACTCTTCCGGTTCGTGGGTGGTGCGCTTGATGCGCGCTTTGTTTGGGCAATTTCATTACCAGCCGCCTGACTGGCTGCCGCGCTTTGGCCGTGCGGCGGATGACCATGTGAACAAACATCCCGGCTGCTATGCCTTCGCCATCGTGGTCACAGCGGCGATGTTTCTCATCGTTCCGCAAGTGCGTCAATATATCGACGCGCATCGGCCGCGGCCTGTCGTGCAAACGGAGGTGAGGCAGGCCAAAGGCGTGCTTTCGATGCCCGGCGTCACGCCCATCATTAAAGACAAGCTGCAGCCGCAGCCGATCATTGTGAAGTTCAATGTCTCGGTGGCCAGGCTGGACGCCGTGGGCAAGGCGGCCACAGGTGCCACGCTTGCGCCCACGCATGAAGGCTCCCGGAAATGGAACACGGACAAGGTGCTGGTCTTCACTCCGACGAAGGACTGGCCTGCGGCTCAGGAGTTCACCGTGAAACTCGATCCTGCGCAACTGCCCAAGGAGGTTGCATTGAAGGAGTCGAGTTGGTCTGGTAAAACACCAGCGCTGCAGGTTTCATTGACCAGCTCGGAATTCGAGATCGATCCGCGTGATCCATCGCTGCAAAACGTCGTGGTGGGTTTTACCTCGAGCCATCCGCTCGACAAGGCGCGGATTGAGCAACTGGTGTCGTTGGAAGTCGTGGGTGGCTCCAAGATCTTCGACTGGAAAGGGCAGAAACCGGATGCGTTGTTTTCGGTCACGGAAGGAAAGTTCCAGCGCGAATTCTGGATTCGTACCGCGCGCATCCAGGTGCCGGAGAAAGAGGACTTCGTGAAGGTGACCTTGCACAAAGAGCTGCTGAGTACTCTCGGCGGTAGTTCGCTGGCGGCGGATGTCACCTCGAAGGTGCGGGTGCCGGATGTGGACAGTGGTTTCAAGATCAGCGACGCTAACACGGAGATTCTGAAGACTGAGGATGGCGAGCCGGAGCAATTTTTGTTCATCAATACGGAGGGCTATGTCACGACGGATAATCTGGTCAAACACCTCGGCGTGTGGCAGGAGCCGGAGGGGTTCACGATTAAGGACGCGAGGGGCAAAGACGTGTCTCCCGCAGTGAACGATGTGACGGCGGATGTGCTGCGGAAGTATGCGCCGGTGTTGCTGAAGCCGGTCGAGCTTGAGCTGAGCGATGATCATCCGGCGACGACGCGGCATGCGTTCAAGTTTCTCGCGGAGAAGCAGGGGCGTCTGTTTGTGCGGATCACCAAGGGCGTCGAGGCGCTGGGAGGTTTCCGACTTGGGCAGGAGTTTCGTTCCTTTGAAGACACGCCGGACTTTCCGAAGGAGGTGCAGTTGCTTGGCAAAGG
>NCCR01000341.1 GCA_002279765.1 Verrucomicrobia bacterium 12-59-8
CATCCAGCAGATGTCGTCGGCGTTTTTGCCGAGGAAGGGCAGGAGGTCGGAGTTCATCCACATGCCGCACTGGCCGCGCTGGGCGAAGTTGAACTTCGATGGAGCGATGGGGAAGCGCGCCTGGCCGCTGGTCATGGTGGTGAGCCGCTGGCCGTTGCGAATGCTCGGCGGCAGGTCTTTGTCATAGAAAGCCTGCATGCCGGGCTTGTAGTCAAACAAGTCCATCTGCGAGGGGCCGCCGACCATGTGCAGGTAGATCACGCGTTTCGCTTTTGGCGCAAAGTGTGGGCCCAAGGCGAGATCGTTCGACGCGTTCGAAAACGACTCGCCAAGCAGCGATGCGAGGGCTGCGCCGCCGAGGACGTTTTTACCGCGGGCGAAGAGCTGGCGGCGGGTTTGATAGGTGTCCCATTCTTGGAGGAGGTTCATGGCGGTGAGATTACTTGTTGAGGACTTCGTCCAAATTCATGAGCTGATTGCAAAGCATCGTCCACGCCGCGAACTCGGGCTTCGGCAGCTTCTCGTCAGCTTTCGATTCACCGACTTTGAGGAGAGCTTCGGCGTCGGCTGAATTGGCAGTGTAGAACTTCCGCAGATCCGCGAGGCTGGCGTTTAGGATGGGCGTTTCTTGCGCTTTAAGGGGGCGGCAGAGGAGGCGCTCGGCGATGGCGGTGAACTTGGCGGTGTCGTCGCCTTGGACGTTTGCGAGCGTGTGCTGGGCGAGGTTGCGGGCGGCTTCGATGAACTGGGGGTCGTTCATGGTGACGAGGGCCTGCAGCGGGGTGTTGGTGCGATCACGGCGGACGCAGCTCACTTCACGGGGAGGGGCGTTGAAGACCTCCATGTTGGGGGAGGGGGCGGTGCGCTTCCAGAAGTTGTACAAGGTGCGGCGGTAGAGGTTTTCGCCGTTGTCCTGCTTGTACTTTTCAGTGCCCATGCCGACGACTTCCCAGACGTTTTCGGGCTGGTAGGGCATGGTGCCGGGGCCGCCCATTTTCGGTGAGAGGGTGCTGCTGACGGCGAGGGCGTAGTCGCGGATCATCTCGGCATCCATGCGGAAGCGCGGGCCGCGGGAGAGCAGGGCGTTGTCGCGATCTTTTTCGATCTTCTCCGGGGTGAGGATGGCGGCCTGACGGTAGGCAGCGGAGGTGACGAGGAGCTTGAAGAGGCGCTTCACGTCCCAGCCGCTGGCGCGGAATTCCACGGCGAGCCAGTCGAGCAGTTCAGGGTGGGAAGGCGGGCTGCCCATGATGCCGAAGTCTTCGCTGGTCTTCACCAAACCGGCACCGAAAAGCTCCTGCCAGAAGCGATTGACGGTCACACGTGCGGTGAGGGAATTCTCGGGACTGACGAGCCATTTGGCGAGGCCGAGGCGGTTCTGCGGCGCACCGGCAGGAAGCTTGCCGAGAGACACGGGCACGGCGGCTTCGACGGCATCGCCGACTTTGTCATACTGGCCGCGCATGAGGACGTTGGCCATGGGCTTGGCATCCATGCGCTCTTCCTGAATGTGGGTGAGGGGGCTGCGGGCCTTGATGGCCTCCTGCTCGGCGGTGAGCTTGGTGGTGCTGGCGAGCGCGGTTTGATAAGGCGTGTCGCGCGTGACGAGATAGTGCTCAAACAGGGCCTCCTGCTGTTTCGGTCCGCGTTTCTTCGCGGCGAGCATGGTGCGGAGCGGGCCGACCTTGGAAAGCGCTTGAACTTCGGCAGCAGCGAGCTGGCGGTCATAGATGCGCACGTCCTGCACGCCGCCTTCGGTGAAAAGATGCGTGTGGCTGCGCTGGCCGATGCGCGTAGGCGTGGCTGTCTTGATGCTGCCTTTGAGTGCGTTTGTTTCGGCTTTGATCAGAGCTTCGACGCCGTCCACAAAGATGCGCACGCCGCCTGCTTTGCCTTTGCCATCATACGTGACGAACACATGCTGCCAGATGCCGGGACGCAGCGCGGGTTTGGCGGTGGTGATTTTCAGCGCGTCATCCGGCCACTTGCTGATGATGTGGACGGAGAGTTTGTTGTCGTTCTGCCAGAGATCCCAGCCGCGGCTGCCGGCCTTTTCATCCATGCGGGCGATGATCGCACCAAAGACACCGGCACGGCCTGCGCGAACCCAGGCACCGTAGCTAAACGCGTGGTCTTTTTCGTAGTCGCCTGCGTCGCCGATCTCGAAGGTGCCGTTGGGTTTCATCACGGGGGCAGGGCCCAGTTTGCCATCGGGCTTCCACGTCACTTGACCGACGGCTTTGAAGGTCTTGCTGCTGCCACAGACGCCGGTGACTTCGCTGCCTGCACCTTCATTGAGCGGCACATGCGCAACCATGCCCTTGGTGGGCACGTCTTTGTCCAGGTCTTCAGGCTTGGCGCTGGCGAGCCAGAGATCAAAGAGCGGCTTGGCGGCTTTGCGTGAATCGTTCTGCTTCGCTTTCGCAGCGGCGATTTCAGCGGGAAGCGCGTTCCAGCGCGGGCGGTCTTTGTCCGTGGGCAGCACGAGGATGGGGCCGAGACCGTCCTTCACGTTGCCGTCCTTGGGCTTCTGCGTGGTGTTGCGAAAGAATGCGGCGAGCGAGTAATAATCGCGCTGGGTGATGGGGTCGAATTTGTGATCGTGGCACTGCGAGCAGTTGGTGGTCAGGCCCATGTACACCCAGCCGAGGGTCTGCACGCGATCGCTGGCGTAGTTGGCCAGGTTTTCGTCATCAATTGTGCCGCCTTCGTTGGTGGTGATGTTGCATCGCTGGAAGCCGGTGGCGATGAGCTGGTCATCGCTGGGCTTGGGCAGGAGGTCGCCGGCGATCTGCTCGACAGTAAACTGATCGAAGGGCTGGTTGCGATTGAAGGCCTTGACGACCCAGTCGCGGTAGGGCCAGATCTCGCGCTCCTTGTCAAAGTGCAGGCCGTGGGTGTCGGCGTAGCGTGCGGCATCGAGCCAGTAGCGCGCGCGGTGCTCGCCATAGGCGGGAGATTTGAGCAGCTCCTCGACGAGTTCGGAATAGGCGGCGTCTGAAATCGGTGTGCCGTCCTTCGGGGTGTAGCGGGTGACGAGTTCGGGCGATGGCGGCAGGCCGGTGAGGTCGAGGGCGACGCGGCGAATCAGCGCATGGGCATCGGCCTGCGCGTTGGGCTTGAGGCCAGAAGCTTCCAGCTTGGCGAGGATGAAGCGATCCACGGGCGTCTTCACCCATGCGCTGTCTTTGACCTGTGGCTCTGCGGTACGCTGCGGCGAGATGAGCGACCAATGCGGCTGCCAGGAGGCACCTTGGGCGATCCATTCTTTGACCAGTGCGATCTGCTCGGGCTTCAGCGACTTGTGCGAATCGGGTGGCGGCATGACCTCGTCTTGGTCTTTGGAGATGAGGCGCTGAAACAGGTTGCTGACCTCAGGCTTGCTTTTGATGACGGTGGGCTGCTCGCCTTCTTTGGCGGTGAAAAAGCCGGCCTCTGTGTCGAGTCGCAGTCCGGCTTTGCGCGTGCCTGGATCAGGGCCGTGGCAGTGGAAGCAGGCTTCCGCGAGGATGGGGCGGATGTGCTGGTTAAAGCCAATGGGCTGCGCCGCTGCTGCGGAGGAGGCGAGGAGCGTGAAGAGCAGGGTGGTGTCGATGCGCATGCTTGTTTTGAAGTACAGTATGAAAATGTCTCGGACTGGTATGAATATGATTACGAGGGATGGGCCTCGCATGTTTCAAAGAGGGAGGCGGGCCGGCTGGCCTCAGACCATCGCGCTGCGCAGGGCGAGGCGCTCGGATTCAGGAAGGCTGCTCGCGGTGATGGCGCGCCAGGCGGCATTGATGTCGATGCGGCTCCAAATGGCGGCGAGACAGTTGCCGAGGCTGATGCGCTCCTTGGGAGTTTTCACGTGGGTGAGCAGGAGGAGCGCGAGGTCTGGCCGGTGATGCTTGACGATGAGAAAGAGGTCTTTCAACTCCTCGTCATTGAATGAGCGGACGACTTCGAGATCGCCGATCAAGGCATCGAGCTGGTGCAGATCCCGCGTATGGCCACGGTGGAGGCTGGCGGCGATGCGCCGGAGCTGCTCGCGGCGCTGCGGCAGGGAATGGAGGGATTTTGTCATGCCATAGAATACGCTGTGAGAGGCAATGCTGTCTTGCATGCCCATGGCGTCCTTGTGTAAAATACGCGCATTATGGCGGCGATTTCACCACAGGCGTTTTTACGGCGGGTACGCGGCGCGGAACTGGCGCGGCTGTTTGACCTGCTGCCGGACATGTCGTTTTTCATCAAACCGGCGCGGCTGCGACTACTGCGGTGTGAAGCATGAGAAGGATGCCATTGGCAAGACTGACGATGACTTCTTCCCGCGCAGCCGCGCTGCCGAGTATCAGAAGGACGACGAGATCGTGATGCGCACGGGCAAGGCCATCGTGAACCGGCTGGAGAGCGCGCCGGAGGCGGAGGGCTCGCCACGCCTCGTCATGTCCAGCAAGATCCCGCTGCGCGATGCGGAGGGGCAAATCATCGGCGTCGCGGGCTTCTCGCGTCAGCTTGACCAGGTGCGCAGCCGCAGCTCCGGCGAGGCGCGTTTTGCCAGGGTGATCGAGCACATGCATGAGCATCCGGATGACGCGCTGAGCAGCGCGGACATGGCGCGCCTGTGCGGCCTGTCACAGAGCCAGTTTGACCGCAGCTTTCGGCGTGTCTTTGGCTCCTCAGCGCGGCAGTACCTGCTGCGCGTGCGAGTGGAAGCTGGCTGCCGGCGGCTGGCGGAGACGGAGGAGACCGTGGCTGCGCTGGCTGTGGAACTGGGGTTCTTCGACCACGCGCATTTCACGCGCTGCTTTAGGAAAGTAATGGGGATGACGCCGGCGCAGTTTCGGGAGGAGAGGGTGCCGAAAGGGGCGAAGAGGGGGTGAACTACGAATATGAAGGAGAGCGGCGGGTTAGGCCTCCCGGAATGTTGGTACGCGGCGGGCCTGCGTGATTTCCTCAAACGCATGCCCGAGCGCGAGGATGCGGGCATCGGCATGCGCAGTGCCGATGAAGGAGAAGCCGATGGGCAGGTCGTCGGCGAAACCGAGGGGGACGGTGAGGTGGGATTCTTCGATTATGTGTATTCGCCGCTGGGTTTCCGGCGGTCATGATGCAGACACCGGCTCTAACGCGAAAAGCATGGGCTGGTCGATGGGCCGGGACACTGGTGCCGTCTCGGCCATTGGGAAATTGGAGATCAAGGCTTCGATCATCGGGTGCCTCAAATCTTCTGAAGAGCCTACATGATAAAAGTGCTCGCGTTTTTGCATGTGAAAATCGGCACGACTCCAGACTTCTTCGATAGCTGTGTTCTTGCGAAATTCGTTGCTATGCCAGGTGGAGAGCAGGAAGTCGCAAGGCAGAGACCCGAGAGATGCGGCAAGCGCAGCTTCATCGATGTCTGACCACGAGTTGAAGTAGTCCACATGACGTCCTGCGTAAGGGGGGTCGGCATATACAAAGTCCCCGGGCTCCGCTTGTGCGAGGGTCTCGCGGAAATCCCGCACCTCGAAAGTCCAGTCAACAGCACTTACTACTTGCGCGATCTGGCGGACTTGGTTGGTGATTTTCGTGACGTAGGCCTGGGCGAACCGTTCCGGCTTGTGACAGTAGGGCACATTGAATTTGCCTTTGCGATTGAAACGTATGACGCCGTTGAAGCATGACCGGTTGAGGAAAAGAAAATCAAGAGGTGTGGGCGCTTCATTGAAGCGAGTGCGCACCTCGTAGTAGTAGGGTTCGCCTTGGTTTTTCAGTTTCTCCCCTTCGCTGGTCAGAAATTCTTTAACAACGGCCGCCGTGATCTTTCCGCTCTGGATGCCCTGATACAGGCTGATGATGTGCAAGTTCGTGTCACACAGCAGCGCCTTCTTTGGTTGGACATTGAGCGCGACGACTCCGGAGCCGCAAAACGGCTCGATCCAGCGAGAATACTCCCGCGTATCGGCAACTTTCCGAATCGCCGATACGAGCTTTGTTTTTATTCCCTGACACTTCAGGGGAGGGACAAGCGGCGGGCTGCTCATGATTCCGCCTCCTCATTTTCTGAGTCTTCTTCAGCGAGCGTCGCAATCTCTTCCGCGTGCGCCTTCAGCGTCTCCGTGCCACGCTGTTTGTATTCCACATAAGTCTTCAGATTCGTGTAGGGGCGTTCCCCCGCCTTGACCATGTCTTGTGTGAGGTAGAACATCCAATAGTCGTCATAAACTTCCTCTCCCAACAAAGCGAAAGGCCCCGTTCCATGAATCAACGT
>NCCR01000067.1 GCA_002279765.1 Verrucomicrobia bacterium 12-59-8
CCCCAAAACCACGAGGGCGGCCAGCGATGGCCGCTCTTTTTTGTCGTCACGCAGGACTTTCGCGGGAAACGTGCCAGGCAGCTCTGTGGACCCGTTCCGCCACACTCATTCTGGTTTAGAGCATGAAAATGACATGACAATGCACCGACGCGTGAGTCGTTGCACATAGCTTAGAAGCAGACGGAAAACGGGGTTTCCGTCTGCAGCCGAGGCGTGGAGAATCCACCACCCATTCCTTCACCAGCCTTAGCTCTTGCGGCCCGCAGGTGCTGGCTTGGGCTTTTCCTTCTTCGGCTTTTTGACTTCCTTTTTGTGAGCGTTGTTGCCTTTGGCCATAGTGGTGTGCGTGTTGTTGGGTGCGCGGGGGAATGTGGCTGAGCCGTAAGCGGCTTGCAAGATGCGACTGCCTACATTTTGGGCACCATGGCGCAAGACTAGAATGAAGTCACGGCAGGCATGACATGCATACAACTGCTATTGGACATCCATCCATCACTCAAGCTGGAATTTTGATTCACCTAAGAATGGGCAGGTCTATTTGAGCATTGCTTGTTGGAATGACTGGCATCAAAATAGTTGCATTAATCATGATTCAATAATCACCCATCTGGGCCATGAAGAAATATCTTCTCCTTCCATGCTCAGGCATTGACGATGCCTGCAGAGAGCATAGGTCGAGGGTGCTTTCGAAGGGTGAGGAAGTCATAACCGAGGGTGCGTGGCCATGAATTCTCCACGTTGGCGGCCACCCTTGAGTGCGTTGCTGTCCTCGCTGCTAGCGCTCGGAATGCAATGGCTGTGCTGGTCATGGCTGCAGCCGATGGTGTGGTTTCTGTTTTTTCCCGCCGTATTCCTCAGCGTCTGGATGGATGGCCGGCGCGGCGGATTGTGGGCCACCTTATTTTCCACGGCATTGGTGTGGAGCGTGTTCATTGCACCTGATCCTGCCATCGCAAGCAGGCACGCTCATGTGCTGCTCTCGATGGGAGTGTTCATTGGCATGGGGGTGCTGGTGAGCCTGCTGCATGGCAGACTGCAAAAAACGACAGAACAGTTGACGGATGTGCTGGGAGTACTTCGAGCCACAAATGAGCAATTGGAAGCTCGAATGCGCATGCGTCTTGGGGGCATTGTGAGTTCCGTGCTGGACGCCATCATCAGCGTGGATGCCGAACAAAAGATCGTGCTGTTCAATGCCGCCGCTGAGACCCTGTTTGGCTGCACCGAAGAGGAGGCATTAGGTCAGACGCTGGACCGTTTCATCATCCGTTTCAAGCTGGCGCAGGATGAGTCTGCGGAGCTTTGTGGAAATGCTGGAGTCCATGCGCATAAGGTCCACGCATTGAGCGGACGGCGGGCGGACGGCGAAGAGTTTCCTATCGAAACATCCATTTCACAAACGGAGGTGGCAGGGAAAAAAATCTGCACCGTGATCCTGCGCGACATCACCGAGCGCAGGCGCAATGAAGAGGCCACGGCGATGCTTGCCGCCATTGTGGACTCATCCGAGGATGCCATTGTCAGCAAGGACTTGAACAGCATCGTGACCAGCTGGAACGCCGGTGCGGAGAGATTGTTCGGGTATTCGGCAGGCGAGATGGTGGGGCGTTCCATCACGCAGCTCATCCCCCCAGACCGACGGCATGAGGAGGCTGAAATCCAATCTCAAATCAAGCGCGGGGAACACGTGGAGCATTTTGAAACGCTGCGTCTGACCAAGGATGGAAAATTGATTTCTGTCTCGGTGTCTGTGTCGCCCATTCGCAACAAAGAAGGGCAGATCATGGGTGCCTCCAAGGTGGCGCGTGACATCACCAAACGTCAACAGGCGGAGGCGGCGCTGCGGGCAAGCGAGGAGTGGCTGCGCCTGATCACCAATCTCGTGCCGCATGTCATCTTCGCCAAGAACGCCGCTGGTCGTTACATCTTTGCCAACCCTGCACTGGCGGAGACCTGCGGACTTCCCCTTGAAGAAATTCTGGGCAAGGACGATTTCGCCCTCGTGTCTGAAAGGTCGCAGGCGGAGGCCTACAGGTCAGATGACCGTGCAGTCCTGGAGTCTGGCCTCAAAAAGTATATTGCCGAGGAGCACCACACGGATTTGGCAGGCCGCAAGCGTGTGCTCCAGACCATCAAGGTACCGTTTACGGTGCCCGAAACCGGCGAGCGTGCGGTGTTTGGTGCGTGGGTGGACATCACCGAGCGCAAGCGCGCCGAGACCGCGTTGCAAGACAGTGAGGAGCGTTTCCGGACAATGGCAAATTCCATCACGCAGCTTGCCTGGATCGCCCAGGCCGATGGCCACATTTTTTGGTATAACCAACGCTGGTATGAATACACGGGAACCACCCCGGAAGAGATGGAGGGCTGGGGTTGGCAGAGGGTGCATGATCCCGAGGTGCTTCCAAAAGTCATTGAGGAGTGGCAAGCTGCGCTGTCTGCTGGGCGGCTGTTTGAAATGGAGTTCCCGCTGCGTGGGGTGGACGGGCAGTTCCGCAGATTCCTGACCCGTGTGCAGCCGTTGAAGGATGCCTCCGGCCGACTCATCCAGTGGTTTGGCACGAACACGGACGTGGAAGCGATGAAACAGGCGGAGGAAAAAATTCATCATTTGAATGCAGATCTGGAGCAGCGGGTGATCAAGCGCACCTCTCAGTTTGAAACCGCCAACCGCGAACTGCGCCAGAGCCGGGCGGAGCTCAAAAGCCTCTTTGAATCTCTGCCTGGATTGTACCTGGTCCTCACGCCCGACTTCAAAATTGTGGCCGCAAGTGACGCCTACTTGACCGCCACGATGACCACCCGCGAAGGCATCTTGGGACGTGGGCTCTTTGAGGTGTTCCCAGACAACCCAGATGATCCAGACGCCGATGGGGAGTCCAATTTGCGGTCTTCCCTCGGTCGGGTGCTGGCCAAAGGAGCCGCCGACACGATGGCCATTCAAAAATACGATGTGAGGCGTCCGGATGGTGTCTTTGAGGAGCGCTACTGGAGTCCAATCAACTCTCCCGTGGTTGGAGCGGATCGAAAGATCCAGTACATCATCCATCGTGTGGAGGAAGTGACTGAGTTCGTGCACAACAAGTCAGCCGCCGCAGGTCGGGACACCGATCTTAGCACCCGCATGGAACAGATGGAGGCGGAGATCTTCGCGAGTTCACAGAAGGTGCAGGCGGCTAACCAGCAGTTGGAGGCCGCCAACAAGGAGCTGGAATCTTTCTCCTATTCAGTGTCCCACGATCTGCGCGCCCCGCTACGGGCCATGGATGGTTTCTCGCGCGCGGTGCTGGAGGACTACGGCCCCCTGCTGCCGGCGGATGGGCTGCGCTATTTGCAGGTCATCCGCACCAGCGCGCAGCGCATGGGTAATCTGATCGACGACCTGCTAAGTTTCTCGCGCCTGAGCCGGGCAACACTGTCAAAACGGACCATGGATGTCCGCCGGCTTGTGCAGGACACCCTGGAGGAGCTGCAGAGTCAGCATGAGGGGCGTCAGATTGAACTGCACATTGGCGACTTGCCCGCATGCGAGGGAGATCCCACTCTGCTGAAACAGGTGTGGATCAACCTGCTGTCCAACGCATTCAAATACACCCAAAAACGGGAATCCGCAGTGATCGAGATTGGTTGTAATGCGGATAAGCGGCCAAACGTTTTTCATGTTCGTGACAACGGCACGGGCTTTGACATGCGTTACGCCCACAAGTTGTTCGGCGTGTTTCAACGCCTGCACCGTGTGGAGGACTACGACGGTACGGGGGTCGGTCTCGCTATCGTGCAGCGGATCATCCACCGCCATGGCGGCAAGGTCTGGGCGGAGGCCGCCGTGGACCAGGGTGCCACATTTTATTTCACACTTGAAGGAGACAACCCACCATGAATGCAACACACATCGTCGAAATCCTGTTGGTTGAGGACAGCCCGGAGGATCTGGAGCTGACACAACGCGCGCTGCGCAACGCCAATCTGGGCAATCACATCCAGATTGCCCGGGATGGCGCAGAGGCGCTGGACTTCATCTTCTGCGAAGGGCCTCACGCTGAGCGCAGAATTGAGGACACGCCCAAGCTGATCTTGCTCGACCTGAAACTGCCCAAGGTGGACGGGCTGGAGGTTCTGGAGCGCATCAAAAACGATCCACGCACCAGGCACATACCCATCGTCGTCCTGACCTCCTCCAAGGAGCAGGTCGATGTCATCAAGAGCTATCAACTGGGGGTCAACAGCTACATCGTCAAGCCGGTGAACTTTGAGGGCTTCACCGCTGCTGTGCAGGAGCTTGGCATGTACTGGCTGCTGCTCAATCAACCTCCCAAAATAGACCAATAGCATGAGCCAGCCGTTGCGAGTTCTGTTGGCGGAAGACAATCTCAATGACACCGAACTGGTGCTGCGTGCCCTGCGTCAGGGAGGTTTTGACCCGAACTGGCACCGGGTGGAGACGGAGCAGGACTTTCTGCAACGGCTGACGCCCGACCTCGACATCATCCTCTCAGACTACGACATGCCGACGTTCAACGGGCCGCATGCACTGGAACTGCTGCAGCACAGTGGCATGGACATTCCGTTCATCATCATCTCCGGCACTATTGGAGAGGATGTGGCGGTGGAAATGATGCGGCTGGGAGCTACCGACTACCTGCTCAAAGACCGACTCGCCAGGCTGGGCATCTCGATCAGACTTGCTCTGGAGCAGGGGCAGTTGCGCAGAGAGCGCGCCAAAGCCGCCGAGGCGCTGATGCAAAGTGAGCTGGAGCTGCGGGAACTGACCACTGAATTGAAAATCGAACGGGCGCATCTGACTGCCGCGCAGACAGTCGCTAAAATGGGCAGCTGGGACACCGACCTTTCCACGCTGCATGTGATCTGGTCTGCCGAGACCTATCGCATTTTTGAAATCTCGCCGGAGCAGTTTCAGCCGACACACCAGAAATTTTTAGAGCTCGTGCATCCTGAAGACCGTACGGCGGTGGACCTGGCTTTTGCCCAGTCGCTTGATCAGCACACCGTGAACGCACTGGAACACCGGCTCCTGATGCCCGAAGGCCGGATCAAGTTCGTCGAAGAACACTGGCAGGTCTTTCATGATGAGCAGGGCAGGCCACAGCGCGCGCTCGGCACCTGCCGGGACATCACTGGACGCAAACTGGCAGAGGCGGAACTCCGCTGGAAAACCGCTTTTCTTGAGGCCCAGGTCTGCGCCTCCATTGATGGCATCATCGTGGTGGATCAGCAGGGACGGAAGATCCTGCAAAACGAGAGAGTTGCCGAAATTTTCCAAATCCCCCGGCACATTGCTGACGACCAGGAGGACGGCGTGCAACTGCAGTGGGTCACCTCAATGACCGCCAACCCGGCGGCTTTTGCCGAGCGCGTACACCATCTCTTCACTCATCCACATGAGATCGGTCGTGATGAGGTTGAGCTTAAAGACGGCACCGTGCTTGACCGCTACTCCTCACCCGTGGTGGGCACCGACGGCGAGTACTACGGCAGAATCTGGGCGTTCCATGACATCACCGCGCGCAAGAAAAACGCCACTGCACTCCTGGAATCCAAGCGTTTCCTGCAGTCTACGCTCAATGCGCTGACCTCCCATATCGCGATCTTGGACGAGCACGGGACCATCATCGAAGTGAATGCTGCTTGGAACCGCTTTGCCAGCGAAAACGACTTCAGGGGGGCGCACCGTGGCATAGGAGACAACTACCTCCATCTCTGTGATGCCTCGACCGGCAGATTCTCTGAGGAAGCCGCCCTTGTGGCCGCCGGCATCCGTGCCGTCATGGCCGGGAGTCAGGCGGAATTCCACCTCGAATACCCCTGCCACAGTTCCAGGGAGCAGCGCTGGTTTGTCGTCCGCGTCACCCATTTCGGCGGCGAAGGTCCGGTGCGCGTCGTCGTCGCCCACGAAAATGTCACTGAGCGCAAACTGGCCGAGGAGGCGCTGCGGGAGAGCGAGGAGCGCTTCCGCCAGATTGCTGAAACCATCCAGGAAGTCTTCTGGATCACGGACACTTCGAAGCATCAGGTGCTTTACATCAGCCCGGCGTATGAGCGCATCTGGGGCCGCTCTTGCGCCAGCCTGCAAAGCACGCCGCAAAATTGGGTCGAGGCGATTCATCCAAATGACAGGGACCGTGTGCAGCACGCGGCGGCCACGCGACAAGCCGACGGTACCTATGACGAGGAATACCGCGTCATCCGGCCGGATGGATCGCTGCGGTGGATTCGTGACCGCGCCTTTCCTGTGCGCGATGCCAGAGGGGCGGCTTACCGCGTCGTCGGTGTGGCGCAGGACATCACTGAGCGCAAACGCTCCAGAGATCTGCTGCATGAGCAGGCCTCGTTGCTGGACAAGGCGCGGGATGCCATCCTGGTACGGCATTTCGAGCACGGCATCACGTACTGGAACAAAAGCGCCGAGCTGCTCTACGGCTGGACCGCTGAAGAGGTCATAGGACGTCAGACCGGCGATCTTCTGTATCGTGATCTGGCCGCCTATGAGCAGGCCATCGCGGAGGTACTCGGTCATGGGGAATGGACCGGTGAGCTTCAGCAGATCACCAAATCCGGCGCTTTCATTTTAATTGAAGCACGCTGGACGCTGGTGCGGGATGATGCGGGCCGTCCGCAGGGCGTGCTCGCCATTAACAGCGACATCACCGACAAAAAGAAAATGGAGCAGCAGTTTCTCCGTGCGCAGCGCATGGAAAGCATCGGCACGCTGGCCGGCGGCATCGCCCACGATCTCAACAACGTACTGGCCCCCATCCTGATGTCGATTGAACTGCTGCGGATGACCAGCCGCGATGAGCGCGCCAGGGCGGTCCTTTCCACCATCGAGACCAGTGCCAAACGGGGGGCGGACATGGTGAAGCAGATCCTGTCTTTTGCCCGTGGCGTGGAAGGAGAGCGCATGGTCATCAATATCCGGCATATCATCCAGGACATGCAGCACCTCGTGCAGGACACCTTCCCCAAGGAGATCGTCTTTCGTGCGGAGCTGGACAAGGAGCTGCCCTTGTTCTCTGGCGATCACACCCAGGTGCATCAGGTTCTGCTAAACCTGTGCGTCAACGCCCGCGATGCCATGCCCACAGGCGGTACGCTCACCGTCAGCGCCACCAGCCTGCAGGTGGACGACAACTACGCCGCCATGACTCCCGGCTCCATCCCAGGGAGGTACCTCAAGATCAAAGTGACGGACACCGGGATCGGCATTCCGCCGGAAGTGGTGGACAAGATTTTTGATCCGTTTTTCACCACCAAGGAACTGGGCAAAGGCACCGGGCTAGGGCTCTCCACCGTGCTCTCCATCGTCAAAAGCCACGGTGGCTTCCTCAATGTGTACAGCGAGCCGGGCAACGGCACCACCTTCAGCGTCTGTTTTCCCGCCATGGATGCTCCAGAGGGCGAGGTTGCGAAGGTTCAGGCAGACACGCATCCACGTGGCAACGGCGAAATGATCCTCATCGTGGATGATGAAGCCGCAGTGCGCACCATCACCCAGCAGACGTTGGAAACGTATGGCTACCGTGTACTGACCGCCGCTGATGGCACTGAGGCAGTGGCGCTCTATTCGATGCATCGCATGGAAATTGCTGCCGTCGTGACGGACATGATGATGCCGGTCATGGGTGGCCAGGCCACCATCCAGGTGCTCCAACGGCTCAATCCAGATGTCAAAATCATCGCCGCCAGCGGACTCTCCAATGACGGCAGTTCAGCCCGCGCCGCTGCCATGGGGGTGAAGCACTTTTTGTCCAAGCCCTTCACGGCCCAGACCATTCTGACCGCGCTGCGGCAGGTGCTCAGCGAGCGCTCCTAGATTTTTTGCCTCAGGCCTCGCCGGTTTTCCTGCCACCCAGACCCCATACCTGGGCATAATGATGCGCGAGGCGCAGCTTTTGCGCAGCACGCTCCGAAATGACAAAGGGATAGAGTGCCGGCTCACCGAGGCTGTAGGAGATCTCGTTGAGCACCGTGGAGAGACACATCCAGCGCTGCAACCAGGCGAGAAATTCACCATCCTCAGCTGCGGCGGGAGTCAGCATGGCCGGGAGTGATCCTGACTCCACTGGCAGTATGACGAGCGGCAGCGCGATGAACTGCACCTGAATGCCCAGGCACTCGCAGGTCTCCAGGCCGTCGAGAATCTGCAAATAATGAGCCCAGGTCTCCGCCCAGTCTTCCCACGGGTGCGAGGATGCATAGGCCGTGATGTAGTTCTGCCCCCAGTCTGTTGGAGCGCCGCGCTGGTAATAGGTGCTGAGTGCCGCTGAGTAGTCGAGCCATTCATCCCCGAAGCGATCGCGAAACGCGAGCCGCAGGGGATCATCCCACGGCAGTTCCGACAAATGCCGCTGCCACAAGTAGTGCGCGCTTTCATGCCGGAAATGCCCGAGCAAGGTGCGGGTGTTTTCACCAAGCTGCTGGCGATTGAACTGGCGGTAGCTGTCATCCGCCTCTTCAAGGTTCAAAGTGATCACGCCATTGAGATGGCCCGTGGTCACCGTGGGATTGGACAGCGTGCTGACGATGTCAAAGGCCAGCCCGTTCTTGGGATCGTCCTTTTTCGACGGCAGGCTGATGCCCAGGCGTAGCAGGGTGTAGATCAGCCGCCGTTTCGCCATCTCCATGCGTGCCCAGAGCATGCGGTTCCGGTCCGTGCTCAGATCGGGGATCGTACGGTTCATGCGGCAGGCCACGCAGAGCACGGCGGTGGCGCTGGCGGGCAGCAGCCAGTTGCAGACGTTGTGCTTCACGCCGTTGTCGCAGCGTTTCATCGTGCTGCCGGGGCGTATGCGCTGCATCGCACCGCGCTGCGGATCATAGCCCACATCGCTGTTGCACTTCAAACAGCGTGAGCTGCCGAAGAAAAGCACATTGCCGCATTCACAGGTGAATTTTTGCATGAAAAGGTCATCTTCTCGTCGCGAATCGGGTGCTTGTCATGTGATGGTTCATACAGATGACCTTCCCCGCAGCGGTGCCCGTGCATCCTTCGCCTTCGGATTCATCGCGGTGATGCTGTTGAGAAAGCTCAGCGTGACGTTATCCCCGTCGAACAGGCAGGTCACCATGTCGCTGTGCGGAGTCTCATAGTAGCGCCACTGCATGACCAGCGTGTTATCATCCGTCCATGCCGCACTGGCGGCGATTTTGGAGATCGGGGTCTGCTTCGGCATCCCGCCTGAGATGAGACGCGGCGGCGTGCCTGGAAAGGCGGCCTCGCAACGCTCCCAGGATTCGAACCCGCAGTTGATAGTATGATCGTCGGCGGTGAAAACGCAGGTGTCATCTTTGAAGGCGAATGAGGCTGTCTTCAGGCCGAGGTGGTTGGTTTCGAGCTTGAAGCTGCGATCCTTGGCGGCGGGTGATGTCCTGCCACCCTGCTGGGGTGTGAGCTTCAGGCTGAACATGCGCTTGAGGCCCTCCGCAACGGGTGCTCCGAAGGCAGGCAGCAGATGCTTCCATACCAGATCCAGCTGGCCCTGCATGTTTTTGTTCTCACTCGTCATCACGATCACCGCATCCTGCTCAGGCAGCACGATCGTGAACTGACCAAAAGCCCCATCGCCACGGTACCCCGTGCCTTGGCAGCGCCAGAACTGGTACCCATAGCCCTGCAGCCAGTCGTTCTGCGCCTTGGGCCGGTCTTTCTTGTCTTCGCCCGGTTGCTGAATGTGGAAACGCGTCGCCTCCTCGACCCAGGCAGCGGGCAGCAGCTGCTTGCCATTCCATTTTCCTTTCTGCAGCAGGAACTGGCCGAACTTCGCCATACCCTCCGTCTGAATGCTCAGCCCCCATCCGCCCGTGTTGATGCCATGCGGGCAGGTCTCCCACTTCATCCCCTTGATGCCCAGCGGTGCAAACAATCGCGGCGTGAGGTAGTCCAGCACCGTCTGGTGCGTCAGCCGCTGCACGATGGCGGAGCACATGTACGTCGCCGCGCTGTTGTACATGAACTGCGTTCCCGGCTTGTGTGCGATGTTCTGCGCCAGAAAGGTCCGCGCCCAGTTCTCCTCTTTGACCACCACGCCCGTCGGTTCCTTCTCATTGCCGGTGGACATGGTCAGCAGATCCTTCACCCGCATCGCCGCCAAGTTCTCGCTGATCGTCGCAGGCAGGTCATCAGGAAAAAACGACACCACCTTATCATCCACACTCAGTTTTCCCTCAGCCACGGCAAAGCCCACCGCCGTAGAAGTAAAACTCTTGCTCATCGAGTACATCGTGTGGACGAACTCCGGCCCATACGGCTCCCACCAGCTTTCGGCGACGACATGACCGTGCCGCAGCATCATGAAACTGTGCAGCTCGATTTTTTCCTTCTCCGCCGCCGCCAAAAAATACAGGATGCTCTGGGAGAAGACACCCTGCGCCTCAGGTGTGCTGCGCGCGAGGCCCGTGCCTGTAGCCTCGGCAAAAGCCTGCGGTATCCACAGACTGAACGGAGCTAGGCTGGCGTGTTTAAGGAAGGAACGGCGTGAGGTGGTCATGCGCACAGCTTACAACGGTGCGCATGAAATTGACAAGCACTCCTCAAGCCGACGGCTTGCCAGCTTCCGCCTTCACCCCGCTCATCGGGTAGCCCGTCACCGCATCCCACGCCAGTTGTTGCAGCAGCGCATTGAGTTCCGCCGCCTGCGGAGCATCTTTTAAAGCCGCTGGCACCGGCAGGCCAACGGGGCTGCGCTGATAGATCGCCGCGAAGTGGCAGTAAGTCACCAGAACAGCTAGCGGCGGCAAGGGGTGGCCCAGATCGTCCTTGAACAATTCAGCCTGCTTCGTGATGCCCGGAGCCTTGCCCTCGATGATATGCTCGCGCAGTGCAAAGACCGCATCACCCACGGGCACAATATGGACAGCTTCGCTGCCCACAGCCGCGTTGAGTGCAATTACCTGCGCATCGAGCTTTCGCAGCCACTGTTCGCGTTGCAGAGCTTGCAGCTTTCGCAGGCTGTCAACCGTGGCATCATTGCGCATGGCGTTGTGAAAATCGCCCGTCAGATTGCCATCACGAGCCGGCCAGGACGCCTGAACCAGCACACGCAGCTTCGGGTTCCTCTCCAGACCGAGTTTGGTGTAGTTGTCGATGCCTTCATCCGGCAGAAGCATGTGGGGTGAAAGCGTGAGCACGTCCACGCTGCCTTCGCGCAGCACCCTCTTCGCGAGATTTTTCTCATCCGGTACCTCCCAGTGCTGGAGCGTGCGCGAGCCGCCGATCATCTGCCTCCCGGCGTCCTGATAGGCGATGCCCGCTGCCTCGGTCATCTTCGGCAGCATCGTCGCGGTAAAAATCATGAAGCTGTGGGCGCAGACAAACACCCGTGGCCCAGGCGGCAGTCCTGACGACGCCGGCGTGGTGAACTCACCGGGCTTGCTGGTGCTGGCACCACCCTTTTTGGCTTTGCCGGCCAGCAGCGCCTTCAGCTCCGGTTGCGCCTCCAGATACTTCATCGCCTCATCCATGGAAAGCGTCCCATTCTTGTCCGCATCCGCGTCAGGGTACAGCTTCAGCGCCTGCGCCAGCCGTGCTTCGAGGCCTCCCTTTTTAGCGGCGGTCGTGGCGACTTGCGCAGCCAGCCAAGTGGCCCCCGCAATGAAGACGATGACAAGCAGGATGCAGATGGGGGATTTCATGGCGGAATGCGGTGGCGATGAAGACGTGACAATTTCCCTCTTATATCAGCGGCTCATTTACAAACAACTTCTCGTCGTAGGCCGGGGTGGGGGAAGCCGGGGCAGAATACGGCTCTGGGTCACTGGTCTTCGAGGAGCATTGTCCGGAAGGGGCCGACAATATTTTGTCATTGGAAAACCCTTTGCTTCACCGCAGGCCTTGCCATTCTGGGCGCTTTCATCCCGCATGCACCCGGACATCTCCCCCATCGCCGCCGATCTCGGCATTGCGCCTGAGCACCTCATTCTCCACGGCCGCCACATGGCCAAGGTCAGTCTCAAGGCCCTGCACGATAAACCCCAGCGTGGAAAGCTGATCCTCGTCTCGGCCATCACGCCGACCCCGGCCGGCGAGGGCAAAACGACCGTCTCCATCGGCCTCTCGCAGGGCTTGAAGAAGATCGGGCAAAGCGTGGCTCTGGCGCTGCGCCAGCCTTCGATGGGTCCGGTGTTCGGTCGCAAAGGCGGCGCCACCGGCGGCGGCAAAAGCTCAGTGCTGCCCGCGCATTCGATCAATCTGCACTTCACCGGCGACTTCCATGCCATCACCTGCGCGCATAACCTGCTCTCCGCCGTGATCGACAATCAGCTCTTTCTCGGCGAGGCACGGCTGTCGCCGGAGCGCGTGCTGTGGAAGCGTGTCATGGACATGAACGACCGTGCGCTGCGCAGCGTGCGTACCGCCGTTGGCAAGCCGACGGAGCGCGCCACGGGCTTCGACATTACCGCCGCCTCCGAGATCATGGCGATCATGTGCCTTGCCGAGTCGCTGCCGGATCTGTGCCATCGTCTGGAACGCATCGTCGTCGGTTTCACCGCCGAAGGCGAGCCGGTCTATGCCAAGGAATTCCGCGTCACCGGTGCCATGATGGCGCTGCTGCGTGAGGCGCTGCCGCCCAATCTGGTGCAAAGCGTCGAAGGCGTCCCCGCCTTCCTGCACGGCGGCCCGTTTGCCAACATCGCCCATGGCTGCAATTCCGTGCTCGCCACGCGCATGGCGCTCGCCCATGCCGACTATGCGGTCACCGAGGCCGGATTCGCCTTTGATCTCGGCGGGGAAAAATTCATGCACATCAAGTGCCGGCAGAGCGGTCTCGCGCCTGCGGCCATCGTCATCGTGGCCACCGTGCGCGCGCTCAAGATGCATGGCGGAGTGCCACTGGACCAGCTCACCCAGACCGACACCGCCGCCCTGAGCCGGGGACTGGAAAATCTCGCCGCGCATCTCGACAGCGCCGCGCAGTTTCAGCGTCCCGTCATCGTGGCGATCAATCAGTTCACCAACGATTCCGCCGACGAACTCGCCCTGGTGCATGAGTTCTGCCAGTCACGCGGCGTTCCCAGCGCCACAGCCAATGTCTTTGGCGAAGGGGGAGCTGGCGCGGTCGAGCTTGCTGAAAAAGTGCTCGTTGCCATGGCGCAGGAGACCCCGCCGCTGCCCTTCCTCTATCAACCTGACGACAGCGTCGAATCCAAGCTCACCGCCATCGCCACCAAGATCTACGGCGCGGATGGGGTGCTGCTCACTGACGAAGCACGGGCCAAACTGGCGCTGTTTGCCCGCAGCGGCTTTGACAAGCTGCCTCTCTGCATGGCCAAGACACAGGACTCGCTCTCCGACGACGCGAAGAAGCGTGGGCGCCCACGCGGCTTCACCATCACCGTGCGCGATTTCGAAATCGCCAACGGCGCGGGATTCCTCGTCGCCCTGACTGGCACCATGATGCGCATGCCGGCGCTGCCGAAGGTGCCTGCCGCCGAGCGCATCCAGGTCACGGATGACGGCATCATGAGCGGCATCTAGCGATGTCTTGCCGTCTAACGGCGCAAGCTCTAGTTTGATCTGCGCATGATCCTGGCCCGCACGCTTATCTTTGGCTTTCCGTTGCTCTTTGCAGCGGTGGCTGCATGGGCGGTGCGGGAGTCCAGACACAACCGCGCAAACCGCAGCGACGGTGTGGTGGTCATGCTTTCGCAGGGCGCGCCGGTGCTGAATCCCTATCTCCCCGCGACCGAGGTGGAGCAGGAGATCGCGGATTTGGTGCATGAGCCGCTGATCCGCCTGGGGTCGGACGGCACGCTGCAGCCCGGACTGGCGGAGTTTTGGCGCTGGACACAGGACGTGACCTGCTGGTTCGCGGATGAAACGGCGGCCAAGAAAGCGCATGAGCTGCTCCAGGCCCAGATCGGAGAAACCAACCGCTGGGCCGAATGGCATCTCAGTTCGGTGCGGGTCATGGAAAACCGCCTGCTGCTGAGTTTTACCGAACCAAATTCCGCAGGAGTCCGGCAGGCATTTGAAGTCGTCGCGGGGCTGGAGCTCAAGCCCGTGGTGTTCTGGCGCATCGAGCGCCGCACGCCGCTGCGCCAGTCCTGGGACCGGTTCATGGCGGAGTCCTCGCAGGCGCGGCTGATTCAGCGCGTCTGGTTCGACGGTGCCAATGCCTGTGAGATCGTGGTGGCGGGCGATTCGCACCAGTTGCTTGAGGACCTGCATCGCTTCCTGGACACCGGCACGAATCAGCCTGCAGCCATCAATCCTATGGCTGAAGTCGGAGCATTGAGCGAGCCAGTGCTCGATCTCGACATCCGTCCCGGCCAGCGCTGGCATGACGGGACACCCGCCACGGCGGAGGATGCCAAAGCGACACTCGAATTTCTGCGTGCCAACGACTGGTCGCTGCCGAATCGTGAAGCACTGAGCAACATCCAGACGCTGGAGGCGCAGAACAACGGCTCCCGCCTGCATGTGTCGTTCCGGCGGCGCCAGGGCACCGCGCTTTGCATGCTGGTGAATCTGCCGGTGCTGCCTGCGGCGTGGCTGCGGGGGCATCCGGCAGCGCAGGAGTCTGATTTTACGCAGCATGCCCCGCCGGGTGCGGGAACGCACCGCATCTCTGCACGCGACACGCGTTTGCTCCTGCTGACACCGGTGCAGATGGACAAGGCGATGCCGCGTTTTTTGTTCAACTTCTCCGCTTCGCCATTGATGACGCAGATTGGCGTGCGCACCCACGCGGCGGATCTGGTCTGGCCGGCGGCGGATCGCACGCATCTTGAGCAGTTGCGCTTCACTCCGCCAAGGCAGCGCCTAGTTGTGCTATGGAACACCCGCCATGACGTTTTGAAACATGAGCGCTGCCGGGAGGCGCTGACGCTGGCCACGGACCTGGATGAACTCATCCGTGCGCTGCCGGGGCGTCTGGGGCGTGCGGATGCCAGCCTGTTCGCTCCCAGCTTGTGGTTCAGCACCCGGGCGAAGAGCCAGCCGTTTCAGCTTGAGCAGGCGCGTCAAATCCTCGCCGAGGCCGGCTGGCCGCGTGATGTCACCGGGATCGCCCGCAGTCCGGAGCGTCCGTTTCGATTCACGCTCCTCGTTCCTGGCGGCGATGTGCTGCACACACGCGCGGCGGATCTGCTCGTGGCACAGTGGCGACGGCTGGGTGCAGAGGTGAAGATCGAGCATGTCCCTGACGCACGTGCGCTCTCGCTGCGCCTGCATGAGCACCGGTTTGACGCCGTGCTGCTGGATCAGCGCTTCGAGGTTTCGTGGGATCAGCTCCCCTGGTGGCACTCGTCACAAGCCAAAACGGGCGGCAGCAATTTCTGCGGAATTAATGATCCACAGACGGATCTCCTGCTTGAAGCACTGTCAGCTGAATTTGATCCCGAGCAGGTGCCGAAACGGGTGCGCGAGTTGGAGGCCCGGCTGCTGCCCATGCATCCGCTGCTGACTTTGTTCACCACGCATGACGAGGCTGCCGCCATGCCGACACTGCATGAACAGGGTCCCACGAGCGGCCCGGTCTCCGCCTGGACGCTGCAAAGTCTCACAGTCCCAACGAAAAACACGCAGCCTGCTCCGGCCCTTAAACTCCAACTGCGCTCCCGTGATGAAGAGCAGGACGTTCTGCGATCAGAAAGGCCTGCCGCTCCCGTCATCAAAATCCAACTGCGTCTTCCGGAATGATGAGTCTGCCGCCGTTCTCACTGCCCCCGCGCTGGCTGCCATTGCGCCTGCTGCTTGGTGGCATCGCTGCTGCGGGTGTAGTGCTGCTTTTCAGGCATGGCGACTTCTCAAAGACCGCTACGGTAGCGGGCCTGTGGGGCCGCTGCGGCTCCAGCCTGATCGTGCTCGCGCTCGGGCTGTCGCTGGCGCTGTGCATCGCACTCATTGTGGGACTGACCGCAAGGCAAATGGGGCCGAGCGTGGAGAAGTTGACCGCACTTCTTGGGCGTGCGCTGGCCTGTGTGCCGGTGGTGGTTCTGGCATGGGGCTTCATCGGTGGCTGGATTGGCCGGCTGGGGTGGCCGGTGGAATCACTGATGCCGGCGCAGTTTCTGGACTCGCAAGACTCCTGGCTGCCGTTGCTCGCACAGGCGCTCTGGGAATTTCTGGCCCCGGCGCTGATTCTGGCGCTGCCTATGTGTGGCGAGCTGATTCACGCAGTCATTTCGGATGGCAGGGCGACTCTGGATCTCGATTTTTCGCTGCGCGCACGTGGGGTGCCCAAAGCCTCGCGGCTTTGGCGGCATCATCTCAGTCAGTTGCTCCCATTGCTGAGGGTGCGTTTGCAGGCGCTTTGTCTCGTGGCAGTGGTTTATCTCATCATCATCGAGGACTCGCTGCATTTCCTGGGCTGGGGGGACTGGATGGCACACAGCCTCCGTGCGGGCCAGGCAGGCGGCATCGCCCTCGGCTTCGTCAGCGGCGGAGCCATGCTGGCGCTCTTGTGCGCGTGCCTGCAACTGCTGCCCGGCCGGCTGAAATCTGCCACCCGCTTCGTGTCCGCGCTGGCGTGGCAGCCTTGGCTGCTCTGGGCTCTTGGTGCGCTGGCGCTGCTCCCCGAGTCATCGCTGTTATGGCTCATCCTCTGGATTGCCGTGCTCGTGTCAGGCGGCGCCGGCTGGCATCAATACTGGAACCACATTGAGGCGGAGTTGCCCATCGAAGCCGCCCGAGTATTCGGTGCAGAAGAGCTCATGATCTGGCGCAACCACTACGCCGTGGTGCAGTGCCGCATGCTCGTGGCCTGGATCTGCTCCGTCTTTGCCCAGACCTTGCTGTGCATCGCCGCCGCCTGTGCCTTGCTGCCTCGGCTGATCGAGGAACTGAACGAACCGCTGGCCAGGATTTACCGGCCGCTGGCGATTGCCTCGGTGCAGGACGCCACGCAGACGCTGACAGATCCCACCGCGCTCCTGCAATCAGGCGGCGGCATTGCGCTTGCCGCCTTGTGTTTGGTCCAAGTCAGCCGCATCGTACAACCTCGACTTTCCTGAGCCCATGTCCGCCGAAGCCACCTCCCCCCAAGACATCCCGCTTCTCTGCATCCGCGATTTGCAGATCGAGTTCAGCCGCCATGACGCCGAGCCCGTGAAAGCCGTCAAAGGCATCAGCCTCGAACTCAAGCGCGGGGAGTCCATCGCCCTTGTCGGTGAAAGCGGCAGCGGCAAAAGCGCCACCGCTCTCTCCTTCGCCCGCCTGCTGCCCGAACCTCCCGCCAGCATCACCGCACGGCAGATGATGCTGAACGGCCACGAGATTCTGGAAATGAACGAGCGCGAGCTGCGCGCCATCCGTGGCAAAGAGATCGCCTACATCTTTCAGGAGCCCACCACCTCGCTCAATCCCGTCCTCACCATCCGCACCCAGATCGCCGAAGCACTCGCCCTCCATCGCCCCGATGTCAGCAAAGCCGGACGTGATGACGAAATCGTCAAGTGGCTCGACAAGGTGGGCATCGTTGATTCGCGCAAGCGTCTCCACGCCTACCCGCACGAACTCAGCGGCGGCATGCAGCAGCGTGTCATGATCGCCATGGCACTCTGCACCCAGCCCAAGCTTCTCATCGCCGACGAGCCCACCACCGCGCTCGATGTCACCATTCAAAAGCAGATCATGGACCTGCTCGCCCAGCTCCGCCGTGATCTCGACATGTCCATCATCCTCATCACTCACAATCTCGGCATCATCCGCAGCGTCGTGGACCGCGTCGCCGTCATGTTCCGGGGCGAGATCGTCGAAACCGGCCCCGTCGAAGAAGTCCTCCGCAATCCCCAGCACCCCTACACCAAGGCCCTCCTCGCCTGCGTGCCACGCATGGGTCCGAAGATGCCCCGGTTGAAGGCCATCGACTACGCCGTGCTGGACGCATAATCGGGATTGCACCCCATCTGAAATCCATGCTAGCTTCCGGCCATGAAAGCCTGGCTCATCCTTCTGGCTATGGCAGCGCCGCTCAGCGCGCAGGTGGTTCTGCCGACCACCGGCAAGAGGTTTGACACCCGCACCATCAACGGCAGCGGTGGCAACACTGGAGTCAGCGTCAACAACGCCACCAAGCCCGCGCCGCCCACCAAGACCAAGCTCACCTCCTACTTCCTGCTCGGGGATCCCCGGCAGTGGAAGAACACGGATGGCAGGTCGCTGCTGGGTGCCATCATCACCTTCGAGGAGTCCGTGATCGAGTTCGACGCCGCGAATCCCGCCGCCGCCCGCGAAGCCGTGGCCAAAGCACCGCCCGCCAAACTGCCCGCCAAGCCCACACTCATCCGCGAGGGTAAAATTCGCCTGCTGGTGAACCAAAAACCGGTCGAGGTATCCCTGGAACGGCTGAGCGAGGCGGACCGCGAGTATGTCGAGGATTTGAACGCACGACTGCCCAAATGATCTCAGTGTAAGTCCGTATTCATCCAAACCTAAGTCCTACCTCCCATGAACCCAGCATCTACCGCCATCCTCATCGTCCTCGCAGCGGCTTTGCTGCCAGCCTGCAGCGCGATATCTGACAAGTCGCCGCCCAAAACGGAGCGTGAAATGGAGGCAGAATCCCGCCGCACCCACACAGTTCCCGACAATCTCCGCGATCCCCGGCCAGACATGCCCCCCATGGGCCCCCTCTCCATGCCCATGCGCTGATCAGGCCGTTGGTTGGGGTTTTTGGCGAATGAACACTCGCACAACCGGCGCGAGGTAGGGAGGCTGGTCCTCCAGCCCTCCGTCGAGCGTCTCGTGAATCGTTTCCCAGAAAATGCCGGTCCCGTCCACAGGCCGGTCTGCCTTTCATCTCTCCATTCTGAAACGCCTCGGCGTTTGCAAAGCGGCGGCTTTCCCCCATCTTGGCCGCCCTTTATGCCCGAACTCGACAAGACCTACACGCCTGCGGAAGTCGAAGCCCGCTGGTATCAGCGCTGGCTGGACGACAAATGCTTTGAAGCCGACCCCGCTCGTGTGAGCGAGACCCGCCCGGCCTACTCC
>NCCR01000342.1 GCA_002279765.1 Verrucomicrobia bacterium 12-59-8
TGTTGAAAATAAGCCACGCATGGACTCTCCCCGGTCGCGGAGAGCAGCGCCCGGCGCTCCGCTCCGGTCATCAGCGAGAGATTGTGCACCTGTCTGTGGCATGTTTCGCAACTCCGCGTGCGTTCATCTCCCTGCATTTCCGACCAGACCTTGGGGCATTTGAAAGCGATGGCCGGAAATTCAGATGCAGCATTCATGAGGTGAATTGGTGGCGGGTTGCCGGAGATTGTACAGAAATCTCCACCCTTGGCACCAACATTCCGGAGGCACCTTGCAGCCTGCCTTAAATCCGCCGTCTGCGGCGAATCATCCACGCGAGGCCGCAGCACCCAATCAAGAGCGCGCTGCCCGGCTCGGGAACGATGATGATGCCGTCCTGCCAGTTGTTGGCCAGATCGTGCTCGGCAAACATGGTGTTGATCGCCGTGTAGTCATGCTCCGCGACGTAGTTCTCGAAGAAGCTGCCCGGATCGTTGGCTTTGGCCTGCACGTCGCTCAAGATGTTCTGGAACAGGGTGGAGCGGGCATCGCCCACGGGGGTGCCGAGGAGGACGTAATAGTCCACGTAATCGCTCATGTCGGTAAAGTCGTCTTTCGCCATCTTGCCGTAGGTTTCGGACAGGAAGTTCTGCACCGCGAAAAGCGAATTGTGGAAGGTGTCGTTGTCGTTAAAGGCGGTATAGCTGCCGTCCTGCTCAAGGAAGCGGCCCGAGGCACCCGCCATGCTCCACGGCAGGTAGGTGTCGAGGACGTAGCTCATGACGGAGATCTGTTTCGGCAGAGCAATGTTATACAGGTCTCCGGAGAAGTTGATCAAATCGTCTTGATAGGTGTTGTAACGCTCCAGGTTCTGTTTGTCCCAGCCGTCGGAGAACGAATAGGTCTGCGCGGAAATGGTCGCATTGCTCAAAGCAGCCGGGCCGGGCTCGATGCACAGCCACCAATAGGTTTCACCGCCGATGACATACTGGCCGATCACATTGCCATCGTTTTCCAGTCCAGTCACGGTGACAGTGTCTGCCGATGCCGTGATGGCAGAGGCAGCAAGCATCAGAGAAATGAATTTTTGGAAGGTCATGATGGTATGAAAGTTATGGTATCGGCTCAATAAATCGAGGTTTAATTTCGTAAATATTGTAAATAAACCTGTAATTTATGTAAAACTTATGTAATTATGGGGTGGTTTTCTCATTTCTGCGCACTTGCCATCCCAAGAGCGGTCCTTCTATTCTGCTCTTCGCATGTCTTGCCGACTGGCCCTTTTACTCCTCCCTCTTTGCTGTTTTTTTGCCTGCCACGGAAAGCACTCCTCCCCGGCAGCGGAGGTCTATGGCCAGAGGATTACCCGCCTGGAACTGGACGAGTCCATGCGGACACACCTCTGGACGCATCACCAAAAGTGGACCGATCTCGCCCCCGCAGCTCGCAAGCAAACACGCTGGGAGGTCCTCGAAAATCTCGTCAACGACCGCCTCATTCGCGCCTTCCGCCTCATGGACGGTACCACTGCCACGCTCCCCACGCCCGGCGAGAAGCGCGAGGCAGACATGCAGCAACGCCAGTTTGCCACGGCCGCCGAGTTCCCCCAACGCCTCGCCGCCCAGCAGCAGACGCCCCGTTCACTCGCCGCAGACATCCATGAGGCCCAGCTTGATGAAGCCTGGATCACCCGACAAATTCAGCCCGCTCTCCAAGAAATCACTCCGCAGCAACTGCGCAGTTGGTACAACGAATTCAAAGAAACCCTCCGCATCCCGCAAGCCTTCCACGCAGCCCACCTCTTCCTCACCCGGCACGATCCATCAAAACCGAATCGCGAAGCCGAGATCCACGAACTTCGCCGTCAGTTCATGGCCAAAGAAAAAACCTTTGCCCAACTGACCGCAGCCCATTCAGACGACGCTCGCACCAAGAAGCTCGGAGGCGATCTCGGCTGGTTCACCCAGCAGCGCATGCCGGCGGATTTCATCGAACCTCCCCACCTTCGAAGAAGCCCGGAGCGAAATCGCCGCCCACCTCACCAGCGCGCGCCGCGAGGCCGCAGTGCGGCATCTCATCGCCGACCTCCGCCAGCGCTCCCTGCAGCCGGAGCCATCCGTGTTTTATCATGCCGAGATCATTGACCGCGCCGAACCCGCGCCCTAAATGCGCGCATGAAACAAAACGTTGGCATCCTCGGTCTCGGCATCATCGGCAGTCGTGTGGCGGACAATCTGCGCAAGGCAGGGCATGAAGTCTTCGTCTGGAGCCGCAGCGCGCGCGCCGTGCCCAACTTCCTCTCTTCCCCTCATGAGGTCGCCGAGGCCGCAGGCATCATCCAGATTTTCGTGCGCGACAGCGCCGCGCTGATCGAAGCCATCGAAGACATGAGGCCCGCGCTCAAGGCCGGCCACCTCATCATGAACCACGCCACCGTCAGCAAGCAGGCCACGCTTGAAGCCGCCAAGCTCGTCGAAGCAACCGGCGCCGCCTTTCTTGATGCCCCTTTCACCGGCAGCAAGATGGCCGCGCAAAACGGCAAGCTCAGCTACTACATCGGCGGCAGCGATCTCCTCCTCGAACGCGCCAAGCCCATCCTCCAGGCCAGCGCCGCCAAGATACTCCCCCTCGGTGCCGTTGGCGAAGCCATGGTCCTCAAGATCGTCACCAATCTCGTCTCCGCCGTCATCGTCGAAGCCGTCGCCGAAGCCGCCGATATCACCAAAGCCAACGGCATCCCCCTCGAACGCCTGCTCGAAGCGCTCGAGTCCAACGCCAACTTCTCCGCCCTCATCGGCATGAAGCTACCCGCCATCATCAAGAGCGACTTCGAGCCCCACTTCGCCCTGCGCAACATGCTCAAAGACGCCGACTTCGCCCGCGAACTCGCCTCCGCCGCCAATCTCACCACCCCTGCCCTCGACTGCACCGCCGCCGCCATGCGCGCAGGCGTGGACGCCGGCAAAGGCGACCTCGACTTCAGCGTCATCGGCCAGCGCTAAAGTGACCGCGCATACGCTAGGACAAAATCGTCCTCGTCCTCCTAACTCGAACTCGTCCTCGATCAAATCACTCCGCAAGCACACTTGGCATTGAGCTAAGTTGCCGTCTCAAACGTCTTCGTATTGTAGTCCCGGCTTCAGCCGGTTCGGAAGCCGCCAGCCGCCCCATTCAACCAGCCGATGCCCACATGACTCTCCGCACCTTCACCGTCCTCTTCCTCACAGCGTTCACCACCCAGGCCTTCGCTCACGACACGCCTTCTCCCGCCACACCCAGCGGAGACCGCATCAAAGTCCTCGTCTTCTCGGCCACCGCCTACTATCGCCATCCCGACATCCCCGCCCTCAACCGCTGGCTGGTGCTGCTCGGCCATGAAAACGGCTTCGACGCGGACATCACCGAATCCCCCAAAGACCTCATGCCGCAGGTACTCGCAAAGTACGATGTGCTGCTTCTCAACAACGCCAATGAACTCGACAAGATCATCCCCGTGGCCCAGCGCCAGTCAGTCGAGGCATGGTTTGCCAGTGGGAAGAAAGGCGTCGTCGGCCTGCACGCGGCGCTCGTACATCAAACCGGCTGGCCATGGCTGAACCAGCTCGCAGGTTGCGACTTCAACAGCGACTCCGATTTCTCCAAAGCGAAAGTGACCGTCGATCCCGCCGCAAAAGATCACCCCGCCGTAAAAGGCCAGCCTGTAGAGTTCTGGATCGAGGCCGACTGGACCAATCACGACCGTTCCGTCACCGGCCTGCCCGGCTTCCAGGTACTGCTGCGCGTGGATGAAAGCACCTACACCCCCGTGCGCGGTTATTTCATGACCCGCGGCGGCAAGCCCATGGGCACAGATCACCCCATCGCTTGGACGCATTCACCAGAGGCGGGCGGCCGCTTCTTCTATACCGAGTTCGGCCACGATCTTCGCTCCCTCAACACCCCCTTCGTCCGCCAGCATGTACTGGAAGGCATCCGCTGGGCTGCAGCAGCCGGAAAAACCGAAGCCAAAACGACCAAGTAGAACATGCTCATGATCCCCACACGCTCACTCCTCACCTCCCTGCTGCTCTCATTCACAGGCGCAGCAACCGCTGCCGATGAACCCGCACTCTGGGATCTGGCCAAAAACGAAATCCCTGCAGCGCAGCAATCAGGCACCGTGGAAAAAGCAGCCGACGTGGTCAAGCTCCACGACGGCGCATCATTCGCCGTGCCTGCGGAGGCTTTTCCCGATCAGAAGAACTTCACCGTGCAGGTCACGCTTTCGCTCGATGCCCTGGTGCAGGACGCCGTCTTCACCCTGATGAACAAGCAGAGCAGCGACAAGGACGACGGCTTCGCCATGTTCTTCAACTACAAGGACAAGCCCTACTATGCGCGGCAGGTAAACTCCGTCGTGAACAGAATACTCATGGTGGGTGGCGCACTCAATGGCCGCAACGAGCCCGAGATCAACAAGCCCGTCACCTTCACCATGGCCGTGCGCAACGGTCTGGCCACCTTCTACATCGATGACGCTCCCTTCAAAAAGTGCTTCATGGAACTCATCCCAAATGACGGCCCCATGTGGATCGGGCGCAACGACAATGCGAAGTCCAAAACCATGCCGGTGACGGTGCATGGCGTGAAGGTCTTCGGCCCCTCCTACAAATACATCTCGAAGAAGGAGCAAACCGCCGAGTTTCCACGCGGCGCAGTCGCCGGGAAAGGCTGGGCGCTGGACGTTCCGAAGCTCGAGCACCCCGAATGGCCCAAGGTGCTCATCTACGGCGACTCCATCTCAGGCGGTTACAGCGGCCCCTTCATTGCCGAGTTGCTCAAGCAGCACGTCTATGTCTTTCACTGCGTCCACTTCGTCGGCGGTGACGTGCCCGAGCAGGCGCTGACCGAGATGGCCGGCCGCTACAAGTTTGACGCCGTCGTCTTCAACAACGGCCTCCACTCCCTCGGCTGGACACCCGACAAAGTCCCTGACGCCCTCGTCCTGGAACGCATGCAGAAGCTCACCCGCTGCTTCAAGACCGGCGCACCGCAGGCGAAAATCTTCTACCTCATGACCACGCCGCACACCGCTGCGCGCCCCGCACCGGACAAACCCGTCACCGCCTTTGGCGACAAGAACGACGTGGTCCTCCGCCTCAACACCCTCTCCGCTCAAATCATGAAGCAGGAGAACATCGAAGTGATCGACGCCTACGCCTTGCTCGCCGCCCACCTCGACCTCGCCGCTGGCGACAACTACCACTGGCAGACCCCGGCTTACCAACTCCTCAGCCAGGAGATCGCCAGCCGCGTCTTGCCTGCGGTGGGGAAGGGGAAGTGACGCTGAGGCTGGCATCGCCTCAGCCTATGCAGAATGGCATGTCCATTCCAAAAACGCGCGCCGTTCGCACTTGCCGCGCATTCGCCGCCGCCGAGGGCTTCCTGCACAACCCCTCACTCCTATGACTGTAGCCATCTTGTATCTCATCGCCGGTGTCGTGCTCGCCTGGTTCGGTGGCGAACTCTTTGTCAGAGGCGGCGTGGGGCTGGCTGCATGGGCGCGCTGGCCCACCGCAGTGATCGGCGTCACCGTCGCGGCATTCGGTACATCCTCCCCCGAACTCATGGTCGCCATTCATGCCGCGCGCGATGGCGTGCCGCAGATCTCCCTCGGCGATGTCCTCGGCAGCAACGTCGTCAATGTCTCCCTCGTGCTCGCTCTCGTGCTGTCCTTCTCCGGCATGAAAGCGGAGGACAGCGGCGTCATGCGCGACTGGTTCGTCTCCCTGCTGGTGCCGGGCATTGTGTATGCCCTGCTCATGGACGGCTGGTTCTCGCGTTCAGACGCCATGATCATGATGGTCATCTTCTTCGTCTGGATGTTCGTGGTTATCTCTCATGCCCGCGCCCATGCGATCGGGCGTAC
>NCCR01000068.1:0-18893 GCA_002279765.1 Verrucomicrobia bacterium 12-59-8
GCAGCCCTTGAGGAAGAAGCCGGGGGCCTCCTGGGGGACGTCGGTGAAGAATTCCTTTTCCTTCTTGTCTGCAGCGCTGGTTTGGATGTCGGCCATGGTGTTTCGGGGGTGCGGGTTAAACGGGCGCGCAGGATGAGCGTGAATCGGCCCGGTGCAAGCACATTGCCAGCGCTTGCAAAACCCTCCTGCCTGTGGTTTCTACGCACCCCATGTCCGCGAATCTACTCATTTACCTTGATGGCAAGCTCGTTCCCGAATCCGAGGCGAAGATCTCCGTCTTCGACCACGGCCTGCTGTATGGTGATGGCGTATTCGAAGGCATCCGCGTTTACAATGGCCGCGTGTTCCGCCTGACGGAGCATCTGCACCGCCTCTACGACTGCGCGAAGGCGATCTGCCTGACGGTGCCGATCTCGTTTGAAGAGATGGAAAAAGCCACGCTGGACACGGTGGCGGCGAACAACCTGCGCGACGGCTACATCCGCCTGGTGATCACACGCGGCGTGGGCTCGCTCGGATTAAACCCCTACCAGTGCCCGAAGGCGAGTGTGTTCATCATCGCCAGCAGCATCACGCTGTATCCGGCGGAGCGTTATGAGAAGGGGCTGGAGCTGATCACCTGCGGCACGCGGCGTCCGAACTCGGCGGCGCTGAGCCCGCAGGTCAAGAGCCTGAACTACCTCAACAACATCATGGCCAAGATCGAGTGTCTGCAGGCCGGGTGTGACGAGGGTATTATGCTCAACGACCAGGGCTTTGTCTCCGAATGCACGGGCGACAACGTTTTCATCGTGAAGAACGGCAAGGTCACCACGCCGCCGATCTCCTCGGGAGCTCTCGATGGCATCACCCGCCGTGCGGTCATGGAAATCCTGGCGGAGATGGGGCAGCCCTGCACCGAGGCTGTCATGACGCGCTATGACATTTACACCGCTGACGAATGCTTCCTGACAGGAACCGCCGCTGAAGTCATCCCGGCCGTGAAGTATGACCAGCGCCCCATTGGTGATGGGATGCCCGGCAAGCTCACGCAGGAGCTCACAAAGCGCTTCAAGACACTGGCCAACAGCACAGGCACACCGGTGACGTATGCGTGATGCGGAACCGGCGGTGCCAAATTTTGATTGGAAAATGGCCCGCTAGATGCAAGTTTCCCTTGGCATGAATTCAATGAGTCCATTCGCCCGCTGTTGCAAAGTGCTGCTGGTTTTGGGCTGGTCCCTGGCCGGCATCAGTTGCTCAAGCCCGAAACCGGTGGCGGAGAATCCGCTGAGCAGCCGTGCCTGGTGGAAGGGCGACGGCGTGGTGGGCAAGCCGAAGATCGTCATCAATCTGAGCACGCAGCGGGTGCAATACTATAAGGGCGTGGAGCTGGTGGGGGTCTCGCCGATCTCGTCGGGGCGTGAGAGCACCGGCACGGTGACGGGCTCGTATCGCATTCTGGACAAGGACATTGATCATCGTTCCTCGCTCTTCGGTGCCTACGTGAACAAAGAAGGCAACGTGGTGCAGGGGGATGTGGACACCCGCACGGACCGTGCGCCGCCGGGCGCGACGTATGTGGGGGCCAACATGCGGTACTTCATGCGCATCGTCGGCGGCATCGGCATGCATGAGGGGTATCTGCCGGGGTATCCGGCCTCGCATGGCTGCATCCGGCTGCCTACCAAAATGGCCGCTATTTTCTTCAAGGAGACACCGCCGGGAACGCCGGTCGAAATCATTGGCGAAAGCTCGCTGGCAGCCACGGAGTCGGAAATTCCGATCGGGGCGGATACGATCATGGATGTGGCCTCGGCGGAGTCCAAGCGTGGAGCCAAGCTAGGGGCGGAAGCAGAGACGAAGCTCGGAGGCAAGCCTCAAACGACTGTGCGCCGAGCCATCGTGGACGTTTCCAAGCCTTCGTGGTTTGGCTGGTCGCGGAGACCGCCGCGTGGGAGCACGATTTATTTGAGCCAGTAGGCGCAGGTCTCTGGTGACGCGGCAGGGGACGATAAAGCCACTGCTGCGGACCGCTTGCTCAGGCGCGAAGGTGTGCCTTGAGCCATGACCCAGCCGAGGAGGTTGGGAGTGGAGCTGTGGAATGCAACAGCCATGGGCCATTTCACTGTGCCCAGCTGGAGGCGTACACCGGGTGTCTGACGGCGTGGAGAAGCGTGCATCGCAGCTTTTTCGTCTGCGGTCATTCAGTAGGCGGGTGGAAATGGAAGTTTGAGGTTTACTGGAATATTGGGGTGTATATAAGATATTTTGCTAGATAGATTACAAACTAAAAAACAGTTTGCTATCGACATTGTCGTACAAATTATCACAATGCAGACCAATAAATCGAGTAAATGAATGATCGGCTATGCTTATGCTGATCAGGAATTTTGCTTTTTTAGAGCGGCGAAGGTGTCGCCTTCAATCCAACATGATCATCCCGAGTACATGACTGCCAACCACCACCACGGGGAGCATGCGGCAAAAGGCCAAGCCTTTGGCGTGGTGGCGGCGGCAAACCGGAAAAGCGATTTTTAGCGTATTCAGGCGCTGATTAAACAAGGCAACAGAACAACCGAGAAGCAACCATATGAACAATTCAATCCCATGCTCGATTAAAACATTGACGCCAGATGTCCAGGTAGCTGCGGCAACCAAGGCTATCGAGATCAATCCTGCCAACGCGCCGGCTGCACAGATGCTCCAAGCATTTGCACCGGGGGTCGTTTTACCACCCGAACATCTGGCCGTCCTCACGTCAAAATACTGGGGGGCTGGCGGCGTGCGGCTGACGGTCGGATTTATGGACAATCCTGCAGCCGATCTGAAGGCGCGCATCTTGTCTCATATGAATGCCTGGAATGCCACGGCCAATGTTACCTTTGTAGAGTCTTCAGTAAATCCACAGGTGCGGATAGCCCGGGAAAACACTGGCTACTGGTCATATTTGGGAACCGATGTTCTTCAAATTCCGGCCGGGCAGGCCACCCTGAACCTCCAGGGATTTACCATGCAGACTGCTGACTCTGAGTTTCACCGGGTGGTCCGCCATGAGACCGGGCACACACTCGGATTTCCGCATGAACATATGCGTTCGGAGATCGTCAACCGCATTGACCGCGAGAAGGCGATCGCCCTTTTCATGGCGTCGCAGGGGTGGTCACGAGATCAAGTGATTGCCCAGGTTCTCACGCCGATTGCCAACTCCGCGCTGACGGCTACTGCCCATGCGGACATTGACTCCATCATGTGCTACTGGCTTCCCGCTTCGATCATGGCGGATGGCATTGCCGTGAATGGCGGGCTGGACATTGATCCACAAGATGCGCAGTTCGCGGCATCCATTTATCCGAAGCCTGGAGTGCGGCTGAATCTGCTGGTTCATCTCCAGGACATTGGAGACGTGGTTGTGCATGAAAATCAGTTCGGAGGAACTCGCGGACAGTCCCGGCGTCTGGAAGGATTTCAAATTGACTTTCCGACAGCCATCCCAGGGCTTGGCTGCCGCTACATGGCGCACCTGCAAGACATTGGGGATGTGCCTTGGGTTGCCGCCGGACACTTTGTCGGGACGCGTGGCCAATCGCGGAGGCTGGAAGGTTTCGCGATTGAGCTGACGGGAACTGCGGCAGCCAACTACAATGTGTACTACATGGCGCACTTGCAGGATATTGGCGACACCCAGATTTACACCAACGGGCAGTTCTGTGGAACGCGTGGACAGTCACGAAGAGTCGAGGGAATGCTCGTGCGAATTGAGCATAAATAAAGGTAACGCCTTGATCCGGCACTTGGGAGACGCTGAACAGCAACCACGAGCACGCTGATGCTCGTGGTTGATTCGGAGCCATGCACCGCAGACGCCCCTGCCACAGGTGGGGGCTGGCTGTCTTTGTGGTTCTGTTCAGCGTTTTTCCAGAGCTTGCAATCAGGCACTAGTGGGAACCTTTCATCATGATCCAGCCGACGACGATGAGGATGGGCAGGAGGATGGGGATGGAAAAGCGGATCATGTAGGCCAGGAAGGAGGGCGCGTGGACCTTGGCCTTGTCGGCGATGGACTTGACCATGAAGTTGGGGCCGTTGCCGATGTAGCTGCCAGCACCGAAGAAGACGGCACCGAGGGAGATGGCGATGAGGTGCGGGGCGTGCTCGGCGGCGAACTTCATCACGTCGGCAGGGGAATCGACAGAGAGATGCTGCTGGCCCATGGAGGCAGCGAGGAAGGAGAGGTAGGTGGGAGCGTTGTCCAGGAAGGCGGAGAGTGCGCCGGTGGTGAAGTAATACTGCATGGGCGAGCTGATGTCCACGCCCTGCCCGCTTTGCAGGATCTGCAGCGCCGGGATCATGGTCAGGAAGATGCCGACGAAGAGATAGCCGACCTCCTTGACTGGATGGAAGTTGAAGTCGTTGGCCTCATGCACGGCGGGCTTGGTGGTGTAGTAGGAGGCCACGGCGGCGGCAAACATGACCAGGGCGGGGATGGAGAAGACGCCGAGGAGGGTGGTCTCCTGCACGCTCTTGGGCAGGAACACGGCACCGAGTACCACGCCGAGCCAGAGGATGTTGATGAGGCCGGCGAAGTGCCAGTGCTCATGAGCGGTTTCCTTGTCACGAATGTCCTTGGGAATGCGGGAGAAATTGCGTGTGTCGAAGATGAAAAAGACGATGAGCAGGAGGGTGACGGCGAGCGCCCAGGCCTGCCAGCAGTGCTGCAGCACCCAGAAGAAGGAGACGCCGCGCAGGAAGCCGAGGAAGAGCGGCGGATCGCCGATGGGGGTGAGGCAGCCACCAACGTTGCTGATGATGAAGATGAAGAAGACGATGTGGAAGTTCGTGATGCGGAACTTGTTCATCTTGATCCACGGCCGGATGAGCAGCATGGAGGCTCCAGTGGTGCCGATGAAATTGGCCAGCACGGCGCCGATGAGGAGGTAGAGGGTGTTGACGAACGGGGTGGCCTCTCCTTTGACGCGGATGTTGATGCCGCCGGAGATGACGTAGAGGGAGCCCACCAGTGCCATGAAGCTGACGTACTCATGCGCGGCGTGGTGCAGCGGGTGCCAGTCGTGCTGCACAAAGGCGTAATACGCGGTGGTGACCAGACCCAACCCCACGGCGACCTTGGGGTAATGGTGCTCCCAGAAATGCGCGGCAAACAGCGGCATCAGGGCGATGCAAAGGAGCAGAATGGCAAACGGGGCCAGCATGCCCACGGGGGGCAGTGCGGCGTGAGCTGGGGCGTTGGCGAGGATGAGCATGTGTGAGAGAGATGATGGGCGATTGGCCGGGCAAAAGGTGACCCCAAATGCAGATGCATTGGCAGGTCCGTGGTGTCATTTCTCATAGCCCATAGCGTTCCAAGTTCAAACATATCCGCACAGCGGAAAGTGCGAGGGGACTGCTAAAGGCGTGGCCTAGAGGGCGATGCCGCTGCAGCCTGGCATCACGTTGATTGCCGACAGGTTTGGGAGCGGCGGAGAGCCAGGAGGTGGAGGTATCAGGTGATTCCTCTCCGGGCGTGAGATGGGCTGCCAGCCCGTCCGGTTTTGCGGAGGGTTTTCCAAGCCACAGGCTGGCAGCCTGTATCACGTTCGATGCAGGGCGCGCTTACTCCGGACGGCGCTCCAGAATGCCTTTGGCTTTTTCGAGTTCGCCGGTGGCCCAGTCGCTGACGCCGGGTTCGTCGGTGTCGGAGGAGCCGGTGATGTGCATGCGGCGGACGTAGTACTTGTCCATGAAGGCCACGATCTTTTCTGAGACACCGAGGATGCCACGATGCACGTGGAGGACGGGCTTCTTCTGCTTTTTGGCGGAGCTGACGGCTTTCTGGGCGGTGCCGGCGGCTTTGGTGGCGAGGGTGAAGACGAGGGTGGCCTCTGCATCGCGCACGTTGGAGGTGACGGCTTCGAGCACGTTGTCGGTTTCGCCTTCCTTGAGCTTGTAGCGGGAGTCCAGCGGTTCCGCAGATCCGAGGATGCCTTTCGGGCACCAGCCGCCGTGCGGGCATTCGTGTTTTAGCGCCCATTCGAGTGCGGCGCGTTCGACGCCCATCTGAGCGCCGGTGATGATGACAAGTTTGAAAGCCATGGGAGGTTCAGAAGAAATCAGGACAGCGCCCGCAGCAAGCACGATCTCGCTTTATTCCAGATGACGCCCGAGCATGAGGTCGAGGTTGCGCTCGACGATTTCTCCCATGGATTTGCAGGTGTCAAAGAGATGGGTGCTGTGGTACTGGCCGAGTTCGGCGCGGAGCTGGACGACTTTTTCAAAGGGCTCGACAGCGTTGTTCTTCATGCAGTGAAGGAGGGCGGTGATGCGCTGGCTTTCGGAGAGGTAGCGGCGGGAGATGAGGCTGCGCTCCTCCTCCTGGTACTGCTTCATGGTGGGGTAGTTGAGGCAGGCGGAGCAGAGCTGGACGACGGGGTTGTTCTCCTTGAAGAACTGCGGGAGGTAGAGGCTTTTGCGGCCTTCGTAGCTCTGCTGGTCGAAGTCGATGGCGCGGACGCGGTACTGCACCTCCTCAAAGTCGGGGGTCATGTCCACGACGTAGTTGTAGCTGCGCATGTCGCCGAGGAGGCGGATGAAGCAGCGCTCGCTGAATTTGACGAACTCCTTGGCGAGGCGGACGCCATTGAAGTCGGGGCGCTGGAGGTAGTCGCGGATGAAGGCGTCTCCGGGGATGCCGGCGATGTGCTCCTCCACGAGGGTGCCGCCACGGTGCATGAGGTAGTTGATGCGGTTGGGGGAGAGGAGGTGCTCAAGCTCCAGGCCATAGACGCGGGAGGCGTCCGCTGTTTTTACGTAGAAGTGGTCGTAGTTGTCATTGTACTCGTTGACCACGCGGACGCGGAAGGGGCGGGAGTTGCCAAATTCGCAGTAGTCCACGCGCTCGACGAAGAGGTGCGGCACGGCCTGGAAGTCGCCGGTGCGGAGCTGGGAGTAGATGCTGGTGAGCTTGGGGTAGAGCTCCTTCTGGAGCTCGCGCGGGTAGAGGACGCTGCTCCAGTAGGTAGCGTTGCCCTCCTTGTCGAAGAGGGGGTAGCTTTCGGAGAAGTTGCGCAGTTCATCATACTGCGTGGGCAGCGAGTAGCAGCGCCCAAACTGATCGAGGTACTCGATCAGTTCATCGGTGACGGGAATGAAATTTTTGCGCCGGGTGATCTCGTTCATGCCGGTGGTGTGTCGCACTTCGCGTTCCAAGTATCAAGGAGGGAAGCGGCGGGGCGGAGTCTGTTCGGTTTGCCGCAGAGGGGCCAAGGTGCAGAGGCGGCAGAGTCGAAGCTTCCTCCAGCTTTCCGAACGACATGGCGGAGAGTGTCTCTTCGTAGGGACACAAATATTCCGTCCAAAAAGCATCCATCCTCCCCCGTTAAGTAAGTGCCATTTCTTGACAAATTCCCACCGGGATTTCACGCCGAAGCATCGCCAGACTTTTGCCCCGCCGACGAGCTGCGGGTGGCCGCTGGTGCTCCATGCTGAAGTTGGGATTGATTGGTGAGCATCTCGAATGAACCTGCGAGCCATCGGCGTTGATTCAAAAGCCGGACCGCCATGCAGATAGCTCGCTTGATCGCCGGTCGCATACCTAGCACCCGATTCCCATCCACCCCGCTCCCATGATTCCTCGTTTCCTTTGCCTGCTCGCAGCCCTCTCCGTCACCACCTTCGCCCAGGCCCAAACCGCAGATCCGAAGCCGCTCGTCGAAAAAGCCCTCACAGCCGTCGGCGGCAAAGACCGGCTGCTCAAGATTTTCCGCATCAAGGAAATCTTCCACTTTGGCAGCACACCCGAGCCTGCCGAGGGAAAAAAGCGCTCCACCCGCGAGTCCATCCTCTCCCAGCCCGACAAATGGTGGATCAACAAAAAAGAGCGCGGCGTCGAACCCGCCAAGGACGACGTACGCGCCTGGTCGCTTGACCTCCTCGTCGATGAAAAGTCCAAGGTCGAAGTCATCCCCGACCTCACCGACGAGGGCAAAAGCTGCTTCGGCCTCCGTGTCAGCGGCAGCGTCACTCCGGCGATGAATTTTTACTTCGACAAGGAGAGCTCCCTCCTCCACCGCCTCGACTGGCGCGGAGACTTCTATCGCTTCAGCGATTGGAAGGAGCACGACGGCCTCAGGTACGCCAGCAAGACCATCATCTTCAAAGTGAAAGACGGCAAGCCGTGGTTCTTCCACGAAGTCACCGAGATCGAACGCCTCTCTACCCTGCCCGAAGGCCTCGCCAAACCATAAAGCCGCCTCCGCAAAAAACAGCCCACCCATACTGCCCAAAAGGGGGCAGGGAGGAATGGCACTTACTTGACACCCTGGGGCCAGTCCCTCTGCCCGGTGCTGGATGCCATCCTCAAATGGGCCGCAGCCCGCGAGGAATTGCAGCAATAAAGCACGCAGGCTGTGAAGCTTCCGACTGCGGCACCTACCCTAGTCTGCCCCCATCCGCTGAATGTCTGCTGCCGCACGCAGATGGATCATCCGTTCTGCGATCCTCCCCTTGCTCACCTCATCCATGAGCGACTTGGTCACTTCATTCTTCACGCTTTCAAACGGTTTCGGATCACCCTCCTGACGGTCATCCACACGCACGATGATGAAGGCATCCAGTTGCTCGATCACCTCGCTGATCTCTCCCTGTTTCGTAGCTAGGACGACCTCGCTCACCGTGCCGGTGAGATCTGTAGGGTCCAGCCAGTTCCACTCACCCCCACGGGTCGCATGGCTGTCCGCGCTGCTCTTGCGGGCGATCTCCTCAAAGTCGCCGCCATCGGCCAGCTTCGTGTGCAGGCTGTCCGCCACACTGCGGGCATCAGCGGTCTTCTTGCTGATCGTCACCGTGTGCAGCTTCACCTTTCCCGGACCACTCCAGCGCCGCAGGTTCTTTTCATAGTGCTCCTGCAGGCTCTCTTCCGTGACTTCCACCGTGCCCGCGATTCGTGCGCGCATCACGTTCATGATGAGAATCCGCTCTCGCAGCTCGCGAAACTTCTCCAAGGCCAGTCCGTTTTGCGCCAGGTCCGCCATGAAGGCCTCGCGGTCCCCCCTGAACCCCATCTGAATGATCTGAGTCAGATCCTGCTCCAAAAATTCCGGCTTCATGACGCCGCCGATTTTGTAAAACTCATCCGCCAGCAGTTGGCAGTCGATGAGGGTATCGAGCGCATTCAGCTTCACTGCGGCCATTTCATTCGCCAGCTTCGTGGGATCATCCGCGAACTGGTACCGGATCCCCTGCGTCTGCGCGTCGGTCACCTGCTTGAGATCCGAGACCAAGATCGGCGCGCCGTTCACCTTGGCCACCATCCGGTCCTGTGTTGCTTCCTGGGGAGCCTGTGCGCAGGCAGCCCCGCCTCCCGTCAGCGTCATCAGCAGCCACGCACCGCATGCGCGAACTGGCGTTAAATAGGAACTCAGTGCTTTCATGGAGTGATCAAACAAAGTTGAACCAAGAACCAGGAACAACAAACCGAAAGACGCATGCTTTCGAGTGATCCTATGGCTCCAGCTTCATACCCTGCCAGGCACCTTTCCTGACTGGCATCTTGGGCCAGCATGTCCTCACTCATTATGTCTCGTTTCTCCTACACCGGTCCCATCTTCTGGATGTCTGCCGCCTCGCGCAGCCGACACAGCCGATTTTCGATTCGCACCCTGGCCAGCTCCTCCATCAGGGACTTTTTCACCTCCTCCTTCACGCTTTCAAACGACTTCGGGTCAGCCTCCTGGATGTCATCCACACGCAAGATAAGGTAGGTGCCCTGCTGTTCCAGCACCTCGCTGATCTCCCCCTTTTTCATCTTCTCCATGACCTTGCCCACCTTGTCGTTGATGTCCGAAAGGTGCGTCCACGGCCAGGCACCACCATCATCCGCACGGCTGTCTTTGCTGTTCTCACGGGCGACCTCCGCAAAGTCTCCCCCGCTGAGCAGTCGCGTGTGCAGGCTCTCCGCCAGAGTGTGGTCATTGGCGGTCTTGTTGAAAATCGTCAGCGTGTGAAACTTCACCAGCTCCGAGGCATGCCAGCGCTTCAGGTTCTTCTCGTAGTGCTCCTTCACCATGGCGTCTGTCACTTCCACATTGTTTGCAATCCGGGCACGCACCGCACTGGCAATGACCATACGCTCTCTCAGCTCGCGAAACTTGTCATAAGTCATGCCGATGGCGTTGAGTTCCGCGATCAAAGCCGCACGATCTCCCTTGAACGATTCCTGAGTGGCCAGCTTCACATCTTCATCAATGTCCTCCTGCTGGATCATGCCGCCGAGCCGGAAGAATTCATCCTCCATCAGTTGGAAGTCGATGAGGCCATTGAGCGCATTGTTCTTCACCTCTGACAGCTCCTTCTTCAACCGAGCCGGATCATTGGCCAACTGCACCCGCAGCATCCGCACCTGCGCACTGATCATCGCATCAAGGTCAGAGCCATAAATCGGCATCCCGTTCACCTTGGCCACCACCCGATCCTTCGGAGGCTCCTTGGCCGTGTCCGCACTCTCCCCGCGTACCGCCAGAGTCATTAGCAGCCACACCGCAGCCATACCTCCCGTGCGCACGCAGCCTGCCAGCCCCACCGGGCACTTCATCCGCCACCAGCGGCCGCCCCGCAAAGATTCCTCAGACAGACAAAGATCCAGGATAGTGGTCAGGCTCATGTACAACGGATACCACACGCTGTTTTTCCGTCGAGCGGCACTCGATAGGTCTTAGTCCTAGCACCACGCTCAAGTACACGCTCAGTCAGCTGCTGCCGGCTGCACCATCTGCACAGGGATGACGATGCCGCCATTCATCGCGTGATGCTCACGTCAGCAGCAAAAAAGTTGCCATGCATTCAGTGGGCTTATCAGGCCACACCCTTCTGATTTACAGAAGGTTAAAGGCGTTTTCGTGCTGACGCGATTGGGGGCGTGAGCACGCTCTTCCCGCCTCTACCTACACAGAGAGGGTTTTGTAGAGGGCGAGGGTTTTGCGGGCGACGCTCTTCCAACTGAAGTGGTCTTCGGCGCGCTGGCGGCCGGCCTGGGCCATGCGGTTGCGGAGGGTGGGGTCGGCCATGAGCTTGTTGATGCCAGCGGCGAGGCCGCGGGCGAATTTCTCGGGGTGCAGGGCTTCGAAGGGGCTTTCGGTCTGCTGCTCCAGGGGGACGAGGATGCCGGTCTCGCCATCGACGACGACTTCTTTGATGCCGCCGACGGCGCTGGCGACGACGGCGGTCTCGCAGGCCATGGCTTCGAGGTTGATGATGCCGAAGGGTTCGTAAATGGAGGGGCAGCAGAAGACGTCGGCATGGGAGTACATGACGATCTTTTCCTGGAGGGGGAGCATGGACTGCACCCAGACGATGCCGGGGCGGATGGCGCTGGCCTCGGCGACGGCGGCTTCCATTTCTTCTTTGATTTCGATGGTGTCAGGCGCGCCGGCGCAGAGGACGACCTGGAAGCCGGGATCGAGATGCTGGATGGCGCGGACGAGGTGGACGATGCCTTTCTGCCGGGCGATGCGGCCGACGAAGAGGACGTAGGGTTTGTCGGGATCGACGCCGTACTTGCGGAGGACGTCGGGGGCTTCGGTGCGGCGGTATTCGGCGAGGTCGATGCCGTTGTAGATGACGTGGATCTTGTGGGGATCGACATCGAAGTGCTGAAGGATGTCGGCCTTGGTGCCTTCGGAGACGGCGATGATGGCATCGGCCATTTTGAGGGCGGTGTTTTCGAGCCAGACGGTGAAGTCGTAGCCGTGGCCGAGCTGCTCGCGCTTCCAGGGGCGGAGGGGCTCCAGGGAGTGGACGGTGAGGACCATGGGGACGCCGTAGTTGAGCTTGGCGAGGATGCCGCCAAAGTGGGCGTACCAGGTGTGGAGGTGGACGAGGCTGGCGTCGATGCCGTGGGTGTTGAAGTCGAGGCAGCGCTGGAGGGCGCCGAAGACGGATTTGAGATTGAGGGGGCTGTCCCAACCGGTGGTGTCGAGGCCAAAGCCCTCGACGTGGAGATTGCCCTCATGGCTGGCCTGGTCGCCAAAGCAGCGGACGTCGATCTCCATGAGCTTGGCGAGTTCGCGGGTGAGGTACTCGACGTGGACGCCAGCGCCGCCGTAGATGTTGGGGGGATATTCGTTGGTGAGGAAGAGGGCTTTCATGGGCGTGCGGGTGGGGCAAGAGGTCTGCGGTCAAGAGGCCTGGGCGGGCGCAGGGTCATTTCTCCTGCGATTTGAACCATTCCTCGATAGCGGGAATGTCGAAGATGCGGAAGCGTTTTTTGATGCGCTGCTCAAGGGCGAGCTGGGCGTGCTTGGCGACGTCGAGGGAGGGGTCCTCTTTGATGGACTTGATGAGCTGGGCGTTGGTCTCTGGCAGCGTGCTGCCGAGGAGGAGGAAGCAGACGCGGACGCGGACTTCCCAGGGTTGCTGGTAGTCGGCCAGGAGCTTGAGGAGGGCCTCGGGGGGCACGTCGGCGTCGTCGCGGATGCTGCTGTCTTTGAAGAGTTCAGCGACGGGTAGGTGGTAGCCTGGCTCTTCACGCTGGAGGATCTGGACGGCGCGGACGGCGCGCATGAACTCGGCCTGCGCGGCGTCGTGGAGGTGGGGGAGCTGCGGATCGCGCATGTACTCGACGAGGACTTCCAGCGGGCGGCGATTGCCGGTGGCGATGGCTTCATCGGCGTATTGCGTGAGGCGGTTGCGCTCCTTGAGAATGATGAACTCCTGCTGAGTGGGGGAGATTTCGGGTTTGACGTCGGCCATGCGCGGGATGCCGGGCTGGCCGACCACGGGGGACACGGGCGGGGGGACGAGCTGTGGATTTTTCAGCGTGGTGGAGATGCTTTCGAGGGATTCGCGGGTGTTTTGCTGGATGAGCAACTGCTCGCGGCGCATGACATCGACCTGCTTCTGGAGCGCGGTGATCTGTTCGGCCGATTTGGCGAGTTCTTCCTTGAGGGCAGCCTCAGCGGAGGCGGAGGTGCCAGGCACCGCTGCGGGGGCTGCCGCGCCGGAAAGCCGGGGTTCGATGTGGTTGAAGTAAAAGGACCTGCCGACCATGAGGAGAATCAGGCCGATGAGGATGGAGGTGCTCAGGGAGATGACCAGATGCCGGTAGGTGAGGTGGGAGCGCCGCAGGTTCGACGGTGTGGTGGAAGGGGCCAGGGGATTGTCCTTTTGTGTGCCAGATGGGGGGGCCATGGCGGCGGCGTCAGCGGCGGCCTGGCTGCACCGGGCAAAGAGCAGGGCGTTCTCCGCTTCGTTGTCGTCGTCGAGGGCCGGGGGTGAGGTGGGAGGAAGCGTTTTGGACATGAACAAGATGCGTCAGTGACGTTACGCGATGAGGGTTGCCAGAATCAACAAACAAGGCCAGCCTTGGTCCGTCAACCCTAGTCATGTCAATAGAATCCACCCGGACTTCCAATGTGTCCACCCTCACTCCTACGACCACGCCCTTCTACGAGCAGCCGGAAATACTGCGGCGGGTGGCACTGTGGGGCCTGCCTGCGGTACTGGTGCTGCTGTTTCTCGTCTGGCCGTACCAGCAGTGGGACTATGACCGGCGGGAGAGCATCCTGATCGGCTGGGGCCGGTGGGTGAGCAAGCAGTCGGACTGGCAGTTCTGCCTGCTGGTGCCGTGGCTGGTGGGCTGGCTGGTGTGGCTGCGGCGCGATGAGCTGTGCCGTCTGCCGTGGCAGGGCACCTGGAAGGGACTGCCGGTGCTGGGTCTGGGGCTGTTCTTCTTCTGGGTGGGCTACAAGGCGAATACAGGCTACCCGGGCTTTCTGGCGGTGCAGTGCGTGCTGGCGGGCTTCATCCTGCTGGTGGCGGGCATGGCCTGGATGCGAGTGCTGTTTTTTGCGTGGCTGTTTCTGCTGTTTACCTGGCCGATGCAGCCGCTGGAGGATTCCGTGGCCTCCCCCCTGCGCCCGCAGACGGCGGCGATGGCGGCGGCGATGTTGAACGTGCTGGGGGTGCCGGCGGTGAATGAGGGCTCGGCGCTGCAGTCTGCGCCGGATGCGGCACGGGGGCTGCAGATTGGCGATACCTTCAGCCTGGATGTGGATGCAAAGTGCAGCGGGATCAATTCCCTCTTTGCGCTGATGATGATCTCGGCGCTGCTGGGCTACCTGGCGCTGAAGCGGCCGCGCTCAAGGCTCATCCTGTTTGTGTGCGCGGTGCCGCTGGCGGTGGCGGGGAATGTGGTGCGGCTGCTGCTGCTGGTGGCGGGGACGATGCAGTTTGGCTCTGATTTTGCGGTGGGCAGGCACATTGGCGACCACCAGGAGATGTCGATGTACCACACGTTTGCGGGCTTTGCGGTGTTTGGCATCGCGCTGGCGGGGATGTTTGCGCTGTGCTGGTTGTTTGAAGGCCGGGAGATGAAGGCGAATCTGAAGCGGCATGGCCGGACGCCGAGGGCGGGAGATGAGGCCTGCGCCATCCCGGAGCCGCGCCGTACGCTGGCGCGGCTGCTGGCGGCGCTGGGGCTGCCGCTGGTGGTGCTGGGGATCTGCGCATGCACGGACATCAGCTTTCACGTGGCCGCACCGGGGGTGAAAATGCGGCAGGATGACTTACGGCTGCCCTACCTGCCGCTGTCTCTGGGCGACTACCAGGGGCGTGAGTTTGACATGACTGCTGCGGAGAAGAACCTGCTGGATGAGGGCGTGAAACTGTCGCGCAACATCTATGCGTCCGCATTGGGCAGGCAGATCATGGCCACGGTGATCCTGAGCGGCTTTGAGAAGCGCAGTCTGCACCGCCCGGAGGTGTGCCTGCCGAACCAGGGCTGGACAGTGACGGACCGCACGCCGATCCCGCTGCACCTGGAGGACGGGCGCGAGATCACGATCATGATGATGCGCATCTTCCGCGACGTGGAGCCCCAGCCCGGCGTGAAGCTCCGCACGCGGGCGATCAACTTCTACTGGTACATCGGCTCCGACGGCACCACCTGTGAGGACCACTATGAGCACGTCTTTCTCTCGTACTACGATGCCGTGTTCCGCAACATCCAGCACCGCTGGGCGATGGCGTCCATCTACGTGCCGCTGCCAGAGCAGCGCTTGGGCGATGAGGACCCCCTGCAGGAACTGGGTGCGATAGAGGATGCCCGCGACTTTCTGGGGCGTCTGGCACCGACTTTCATGCTGACGAAGGAAGAATGGCTGAAGAGGGCGAAGGATGCTGAGGCGGTGGTTAGGCCGACCGAATAGGTCGTGGAGGGCCTATATGATGAGGGGGCTTGAGGGATCAGGATGATCTCTCCTGCCTGGCAGCTCCTGCGCTACCTGCTCAAATCTTCCTGCGTCAGCACTTTGAACCCGGAGCTGGAGAGCACCTCGGCACCGACCTCTGGGGAGTCGAGGTGCAGAACGAAGACGGGGTTTTGGGCCGGGCGCACGAAGAGGGCGTAGGTGAAGTCGATGTTGATCTCGGCGGAGAGCAGGGCGGAGAGGGCGTGGACGAGGGAGTGATCCGTCTCCCGCAGTTCGACGACGGTGACGGGAAAGACCACGTGGGGGATGCCTTTTTCTATGAAGAGCATCTCGGTGGTTTCGGGATCGCTGGGGATGAGGCGTACGAGGGCCAGTTCGGTGGTGTCCTGGAGGGAGAGGCCCAGGACTTCGATGCGGTGCTCGGTGAGCAGCTTGACCAGGGACATGAGCGCTCCAACGCGGTTGTGCAGGAAGACGGACAACTGCCGCACCGGGGTGCCTGCCGGTGTGGTGGTCTCGGATTGTGACTTGGGCTTGGAGGTGGTCATGGGCGGCTAGCCTGCAGGGCCGGTGGCGGAGCGGCGCTCGTCAAACAAGGTCACGCGCAGCGGGATGCTGGCCAGGGTGTCGTTCTGGTGCTGCACCAGCCAGCGGTAGAGGCCCTGGCGCTCAAACTTAAGGCGCTGCAGGGTGTACACGATGTTGCGTGAGACGAAGGGGATGAAGGCGGAGGGGAAGGCAACGTCCAACTGCGCGGGCATGGGCGGCAGGCATTCCTTGCCGTCGGGATCGACGCAGCGGATGACGAACTCGTGCTTGCCGGCGTCCTCGGCCTGAAAGATCGCCCGCACGGCGATGGAGCACTGCGGATGCACCACGGGAAAGGTCTGGGCGCAGAGCGTGTCAAAGGCACCCTGGATGCAGAGCTTGCCCTGGTAGTCGGCGGCAAAGTCACAGACAATGGCGAGCTGGATGGTCATCGTACGGGCGTGGGGGAGGGTTAGCGGCCAAAGAGGCGGCTGAAAAAGCCGCCGATACCTTTTTTCGGTGGCGGCGGGGGTGGGGGAGGGGGGGCGCGGACCGTGGGCTCTTCGCTTTCTGTTCCGCCGCCGGAGGCCTCATCCACCAGCGTGGCCTTGGGCACTTCCTTCATGGCCAGGAGCATGGGGTCGTCTGCCGGGGTTTTTTCGAAGATGTTGGTGAAGACCTCGCTCACAATGGGGGCGGCTTTTTTGCCACCGCTGATGTCCTCGCCGGGCTCGCCTTCATAAACGACGGCGAAGGCGAACATGGGCTTGCCAGCGGGGAGGAAGCCGGTGAACCAGGCGAGGTTTTGGTCTTTGCTGATGCGCCACTGGGCGGTGCCGGTCTTGCCCGCGATCTCGGCCTGCTTGATGGCTGCGGCGTGCCCGGTGCCGCCGCCGGCATTGACCACGGCGACCATGCCGCTGATGACGGTCTGGCGCTGGTCGGGATTGAGGTCGATGCGCCGGCGGTCTTTCGGTTCGTAGGCCATCACCACGCGGTCGCTGAGGTCCTGGACCTGCAGGACGAGACGCGGCTGGGGGATGCGCGCGCCGTCACCGAGCCCGGCCATGCACTGGCAGACCTGGAGCGGGGTGGCGAGCACCATGCCCTGACCGATGGCGACGTTGGCGAGGTCTCCAGGGAGCATTTTGTGGCCGCGATGCTGGAGGAGGTAGCTGTTGGTGGGGACGAAGCCCTCCCCTTCCGCCTTGAGCGGAATGCCGGTGCGCTCGCCAAAGCCGAGGCGCAGGGCCATGTTGGTGATGTAGTCGGCCCCGGCCTCCAGTGCGGCGCGGTAGAACCAGGTGTTGCAGGAGCGCTTGATGGCGGCGACCACGTTCATGGAGCCTTCGCCGTCTTTGTTCCAGTTCTTGAACACGCGGTCGCCGATCTCCAGGGCGTTGGGGCAGTCATACTGGGTCTTGGCGTCCACCTTGCCGCTGTCCAGCGCGCCGAGGGCGGTGACGATCTTGAAGGTGGAGGCTGGCGGGTACTCGCCACGGAAGGAGCGCGGGTAGAGGGGGAGGTGCGGGTCTTTGGTCAGCTCGTCGTAGCGCTTCTGGCGGATGCCGGGCACGAATTCATTGAGGTCAAAGCCGGGATTGGAGGCCATGGCGAGGATGTCGCCATTGGACACGTCCATGATGACCATGGCACCGCCGGTGGTGTGCTTTTTGAGCGCGTTTTCCGCGTACTTTTGGAAATTGTAATCGAGGGAGAGCACCACGTTGTGCCCCGGACTGGGGGCGCGGCGCACATCCTCGGAGAGGCGCTTGCCATCTGGGCTGAAGAGCACGTTCACAAGGCCCGGCTGGCCTTTGAGGTCGGTGTCAAAGGCGGTCTCGATGCCCTCGCGGCCCTCCATTTCCTCAAACACCGGGTCGCCATCGACGATGGGTCCGGTGGGCAGCGGCCGGGTCTTGCCGGTGTAGCCGATGATGTGGCAGGCCGTGCCCCCCTGCGGGTAGTGGCGCAGGTAGGCGGACTGGATGACGAGGCTGCTGCCGAGCAGGGGCTTGAGCTGGGCCTCCATGTCTGGGGTGATCTCCACATTCAGCCCCTCCTCCACGGAAAAGACGAGCGGCAGCCAGCGGCGGTGCTTGTAGTGCATCAGCACCCGGTCGTCTGAGAGGGACCAGGTCTTGCCGAGCGCGGCGTTGACCTTGGCGATGGTGGAACGCGCAAAGGAGGTGATCTGCGCATCGCTGGCTTGATCCATGTAGGGCATGACCAGCGCGAGGTAGTTCGCCGCGCGGTTTTGGGCAAAGGGGATGCCATGGCGGTCCACGATCTGCCCGCGTGGAGCAGGCACGCTGAGGGTCAGGGCGCGCGCTTCCTTCTGCGTGGCCCAAGAGGCGGTGAGGTCCTGCTTTTCCGGCACGGCGGGCTTGACCTTTTTCGCCTCGTCTTCGAGCGATTCGACCGGCTGTGCCTTCAGCACCACCTGGGCCTGCACCTGCGGGCCGAGCACGGCCAGCAGCCCAATACCCGCCGCCAGAAACCGGCTGGGCAGGGACGACGAGGTCAGAGCATACGAGAAAAGCATGGGGATAAAAACAACCGCCGGGAGCCGATACGACGGCCTGGGGGAGAAGGGAACATGCGACTCCGCACCCACGGCGTCAAGCCGGAGGTCGGATGTGGGCGATTTCGCTGGGAGGGCGCTGGATGCTGGGATTGCGTGAGGTGATGGTGTGGAGTGCCATTGACCTGGCGCGGGGCTTTGGGGAATAGGACGAATAGTCCCTGAAAGATCTGTCGAATGCGGGCAGGGGGTTAAAAAAGGCATTGCGCTGGGGGCCGTCATTTGATGGAATCGCCGCGTTCGATGCGTTTTCGCTCGTTCCGCTCTCTCCCTTTCCCCCCTCCCGACCATGACTCAGCCCTCCTCTGGCAAAGCCGACATGAAACTCTTCTGGGCGTGCTTCATCGCCCTCGTTGCCACCTCGTTTGTGTTTGGGGTGCGCGCCAACACGATCGGGGAGCTGCAGAACAGCTTTAACCTGTCCGAGTCGCAGAAGGGGGCGATCAATGGGGCGGGCATGTGGCCGTTTGCGCTGAGCATCATTTTCTTCAGCCTGATCATTGACCGCATCGGCTACAAGATGGTGGCGCTGTTTGCGGCGGGCTGCCATGTGGTGTCTCTGGTGCTCACGCTGCGCGCCTCGGGCTTTGAGGATTTCT
>NCCR01000068.1:18935-22051 GCA_002279765.1 Verrucomicrobia bacterium 12-59-8
CGCTGCTCATCGCGGTGGCCAACGGCACGGTGGAGTCTTTCATCAATCCGGTGGTGGCCACGATCTTCAGCAAGAACAAGTCGAAGTGGCTGAACATCCTGCACGCGGGCTGGCCCTGCGGGATGGCACTGGGCGCGCTCTTCTGCGCGCTGCTGCCAGAGACGAAGCTGTTTTTCAATGCGGTGTGGCAGTTCCGCTTTGCGCTGTGCTTCATCCCCGTGGTGCTGTACACGCTGCTCATTCTGCCGCGCACCTTTCCGGTGAACGAACGCGTGGCCGCTGGGGTGAGCTACCGCGACATGCTGAAGGAAGTGGGCGCGGTGGGTTTCTTCATCATCGGCTCCCTGGCCTACTGCGCCGTGGTGCAGATGCTGGGCTACGAGGCCTCGCTGCGGGACTCTCTCATCGCCGGTGTGGTGCTGGGCGTGGCGGCCGGGCTCTACACGCAGGCGCTGGGCAACTGGCTCTTCATCGTCGTGCTCATCACCATCGGGCCGCTGGCCACCACGGAGCTGGGCACGGATGGCTGGATGCCGGAGCTGCTGAAGCTCAGCGGTCCGGACTTCCCGAACTTCGCCACATGGATCTTTGTGTATGTGTCTGTCATCATGACGGTGCTGCGCTTCTACGCGGGGCCCATCGTTCACCGGTTCTCACCCATCGGCCTGTTGGTCATCAGCGCATCCATTGCCATCGTGGGCCTGATCTTCCTGAGCAACGCCACCGGCTGGGTGATCCTGGCCGCTGCTACCGTCTATGCGCTGGGCAAGACCTTCCTGTGGAGCACCACGCTGGGCCTGACCGCCGAGCAGTTCCCCAAAGGCGGCGCGCTGACCCTGAACGGTGTCTCCGCCGTGGGCGTGCTTTTCCTGGGCGTGCTCGGCAGCCCGTACATCGGCTACAAGCAGGACCTCGACATGGACAAGCGCCTCTCTGCCACGGAGCACAGCGCCCTCTACGCGCAGGTGAAGGGCGAGCCCAAGCCCGGCATCTTCGGCAGCGCCCCGACCCTGAACCAGGAAAAGATCCAGGCCCTCCCAGTCCCGCAGCATCAGGAGCTGGAAACCGTGCAGGCCGCGAGCAAGCGCAGCGTGTTTACCACCATCGCCATTCTACCGAGCTTTATGCTCGTGTGCTATCTCGGCATGTTCTTCTGGTTCAAGGCGCGGGGAGGGTACAAGGCGGTGGGGATTTCGGAGCATTGATTGGGGGGGGGCTGAATCAGCAGCCAAAGAGCAAAGTGCAGCGAGGCTGTCGCAACTAGATATTGCTTTACGAGCAATGCGGTTTGTGGTGGGGTGGTGCCTGTCAGGCTAACCATGTTGCGCGATGAAAGAATACCCCCTCAAATCAGCCGGTTGTTTAAGCGAATCGCATAGTGGTTCAGACAAAATCAACCGTATTCTAGCCCTCGATCTCGGCATCGGTTCGTATGGCATCGCGCTGCAAGAACGCAGTGGCGAAAAAGAAAGTAGGCAGTACACTTTTCCGATCGTGCGCTCTTGCACGCTGCCGGGAGATTGGGCGGAATTGAAAGAGGAGCGGACGCGGCGCAGGATGTGGCGCACGCGTCTGGCACACATTGAGCGTGAAGGCTGGCTGCGTCAGGTGTTTGAACGCTGCGGCTTGCTGGAGGCGGTGCTCTGGGGGCGCCGGCTGAAGAAGATCACGGTAGAAGAGACTGGCCCCGGCGGCGTGAAAGTGACGAAGAAACGCTGGACGCTGGATGCGGACAATCCGCCTGACTACCGGCTGGAACGTGAGTTCCCGCCGCAGCCGGGAAAGAAGACGCATGATGGAGCCCCGGCGGACGAACAGGGGGCACGCACCGTGTACAGCGGTGCGGCGTTGCGCTGTCTGCTGCTGCTTGGTAAGAAGGCGCAAATGGATGCGCAGGGGCGCACCCTGGAGCCCTGGCAGATTTTCAAAGCACTGCACTCAGCCATTCAAAAACGTGGTTATGACGCAAAGGTGCCCTGGGCGCGGACGCCGACCGCAAAGCCCGCCGAGAGTGCCAATGCAGCAGACAAGAAGGGACGCAAAGGCAGGAAGGCCGAGACGGTGGAAGCAGATACAGTGGCTGATGGTGAGCCGGTGCTTTCGGATGCTGAAGCCAAGGAAAAGAATGAAGAAAAAGCCAGTCTCGAACGTGCGCTGACGATGAAAGGCATCGTGGAAGGGCTTTCGGCAGACGCCCGTTTTCATCACCCGTGTTTCTGGGAGGCGTCCCGCATGGGGCTGTGGGATGACAAAGAACCTGAAGTGATTCATTCACGTCAGAATATGCCCAACCTCCGGCCACCCCGCTCCTGCAAATGGGCGGATCAGGAAGACCCGGCCAACAAGTTCAAGAACGCCAATGAGCGCGAGCAAGCACGCTATGCACTGCTGCCTGCCATCTTCCCGCGTCAGATGGTGGAGGCGGAACTCATCGCGCTGTGTGAAGCTGCCGCCCGGCAGTTGCCAGCTTTGTCAGTTAGCGCTTATGAGATCGCGTATGGCCCGACGGGCATGGCTTATCCAAACATCCCACGGCGTGATCCGGCGCTGAAGGAGGTCGAAACGCAAAGGCGTGCCGCGCTCGATGCTCTGCCCGCAGAGCTGCGCGAGAAGTTTGTGCGTGGCAAGGCGGCGGAATGGCAGGGCGCGCTGTCGCAGAAAGCGCCCACCTTTGACAATCGTGGCCCGGCACCTTGTGCGCTGATCCCCCGCTTCAATGTGGCCAAATGCGATCTGCGTTTTGACAAAGAAGTGCTTGTACCTGACTCGACTCTGGCTGCCGAGGTTTCCTTTTTGCTCCAGCTCAAGAACTTCCGTTTTGTGCCAGAAGTAAAGGACGACAGCAAACCCGGTGGTCTGCGGGATTCATTCAGCCCGGTGGAATTGAAGCGGCTGCATGAGGACCATTTCGCGGCGACTGTTCTTACGCGCATGGCTTCTGGCATGACGGGCGGGGCGATGACGAAGAAGATGCTCTGTGACTGGATGGGAGAGAACATCGGTCCCAAGACCACGCCCAAGCCGGGACAGGATGGCAAAGGCAAGGAGATCATCGAGATGCCCAAGGCGACGGGCCGTGCGCGTTTCTCGCGCCCGGCGCTGCGTCTGGTGAAGGA
>NCCR01000343.1 GCA_002279765.1 Verrucomicrobia bacterium 12-59-8
CGCCAATGCGCTGGGAGATCGCGTTCCATGGGCCTTGCATGCCCAGGAGGGCGCATTCTTCCTCTGGCTCTGGATCAACGGCCTGCCCATCCCCGCAGCGGAGCTGTACCGGCGGCTCAAAGAGCGCAAGGTGCTCGTCATCCCCGGCCACTACTTCGCTTTCGGTTTGGACAAAGACTGGCGTCATCCCCACGAATGCCTGCGCCTCACCTACTCGCAGCCCCAGCATATTGTGCGCGAAGGATTGGAAATCATCGCTGACGAAATCATCCGCAGTTTCGGAGCGCGGACCTCCGAGTCCGCAGCACTCCGCTGACCGCTGATCACATGGCCGAGCCATTCTCCGCATTCATGGCACGCGCCCTGTTCGATCCCGAACGCGGCTACTACACCCGCCACATTCGCACCGTGGGTTCACGCGGCGACTTCTCCACCTCCGCCACACTCTCCCCATCCCTCGGCCATGCCATCGCAGACTGGCTCAAAGCCGAATCACATCTCCAGCCCCACGTCCGTCACATCATTGAAATCGGCGCAGGCGATGGCTCACTCATGCAAACCCTGCGCAAGTCCTTCGGCTGGTGGGCACGCCGCCGCTTCACCTTTCACATCGTCGAAACCTCCCCCGTGCTGCGACAGGAGCAGCAAAAGAAGCTGGGCGGCAAATTCACGTGGCACACCGATCTCGCAGCCGCTCTCGCCAGTGCTCAAGGCCACGCCTTCATCTACCACAACGAACTCCTCGACGCCTTTCCCGCCACGCTCGTGCAGTGGAACGCCGCCGAACAACGCTGGCTCGAAGTGTGGGTGCCTGAGCAGCTTCACGCTCATCATCTCGACCCAGCGCATTACAGCGCGTTGCGCCACACCAGCTTCGCAGATCGTCAGCGTTGCGAACTCCACGTCAGCGTGCGCGACTGGCTTCATCAATGGACGCCGCACTGGAAAAGCGGTGCTATGCTCACCATCGACTACGGCGATGCATTCCCCCAGCTCTACCATCGCCGCCCACACGGCACACTGCGTGCTTATCTGCTGCATCAAAGACTCACCGGAACCGACATCTATGCCAATCCCGGCCGCCAGGACATCACTGCCGACATCAACTTCACCGACTACACCGCCTGGTTGCAGGCGCTTGGCTTCGCGGAGGTCTCACAGCACACCTTGGCCGAGTTTCTGCATGCACACTCCGCGCCAGCCCGGCTTGCCGACCCCGATGGAGCCGGAACTGCCTTCAAATGCTTCGTGCATCGCCCTCAGGCATGCGCATCATCCAACACCGCATGAATTCCGTCAACGAACGCCCCGGCACGCTTGAAAAAGCGCTCAAGATCAATCTCGCCCACACCATCTACGGCACCTTCGCTGAAATCGGCGCCGGGCAGGAAATCGCCAACTGGTTCTTCCGCGCCGGCGGCGCATCCGGCACCGTCGCCAAAACCATGTCCGCCTATGACATGACCATCAGCGACGAGATCTACGGCAAGTGCTCCCGCTACGTCTCCCGCCAGCGCATGTGCGACATGCTGGAGCACGAGTACCCCATGCTCGTTCAGCGCTTGAACGCCAAGCGTGGCGCCACCACCACCTTCTTCACGCTGGCAGACACCGTGCGCGCACGTTCCTATCGCGACACCAAGGAAGAGTGCCACGGCTGGATCGGCATGCGTTTTCAGACCGACCCCGGCGGTCCGAGCAACGAAATCCAGATGCACGTCCGCCTCATGGACGACTCCAATGCACGTCAGGCAGATGCCCTTGGAAAACTCGGCGTGAACCTCATCTACGCCGCATTCCATCTGCGGGATGACCTGTCCTTCTTTCTCCAGAGCCTGCTCGACGATCTCACCCGCAAACGCGTCGAGATCGACATGATCGACTTCACCGGCCCCGCCTTCGTCGCGTCTGAGTTTCAGGACCGCCTTGTGGCGCTGAAGCTCGTTCGTCTCGGTCTCGCAGACGCCGCTCTCTTCGGTGCCGATGGCGAAATCTGGCAGGCCTCCGATGTGCTCTACAAAAAGCCCGTCTTCCTCAAGCGCGGCAGCTTTGATCCCATCACCAAGCTCAATCTCGACATGATCGAGCGCGGTCAGGCTGCGTTTCAGGCGGACTTTGGCGAGGAAGCCCGTGACAACATCGAGATCCTCGAAATCACCATGCACAATCTCCTCGCCAGCGGTGCCGAGGTGCCGGACAGCGAATTCCTCGCCCGTGCGGACATATTGCAGGCGCTTGGCAAAAACGTGCTCATCTCAAAGTACCCCGAGTTCCATCGCGTCAGCAGCTACCTCGCGCGTCACACGCAGTGCCCCATCGGCATCGTGCTTGGCCTGCCCCTGTTTCAGGAGCTGTTCAACGAACGCTGGTGCACCGACCTCGAAGGCGGCCTGCTCGAAGCCTTCGGCCGCCTCTTCAAAAATCAGGTGCGCGTCTATGTCTATCCCATGGGCAACCCGATGAACGGCCAGATTCTTGGCGTGAACGACGTGCAGGTGACTCCCGCGCAAAAACACCTGCTGCGCTACCTGATCGAAACCCAAAGCGTGCGTGCACTGGAGGAGCCGCACTTGGATTATCTCTTCCACACCAGCGCCGAAGTGCGCAACATGATCAACGCCCGCGATGTGAACTGGCAGTCCCTCGTCCCCGACATCGTGCTCACACAGGGCCCCTGGCGCGAGATTGGCACGCCGATGTAATTGTCCAGTTGCGCCGCAACTGGATCGGAAGCCCGGGGCCGCAGTGTGCCCGCTTCCCCCTTGACTCATTGCGCCCTCCGCAGCCAATCTGCCCGCATGGAAGACAGCATGGCCAACGACCTCGAATTGATCTCGATCACGCAACTGCGGCAGGTCGCCAGTCAAACGCCACAGCCCTATCGGCTGCATCTGCAGGTCGAGTCACGCATCGAGAAAGCCACCAGTTCGGGCAGTCCGTTCTTTGAGGTCAAGCTCGTCGATGCCGCCGACTCATTGGTTTGGCGTATCTTCGACAACAACCCGCTGTTCCAAGACGCGTCCAAACTGGCGCGCAATGCCTTCATTCAACTCGCCGGTCAGTGGGTGGAGGGCAAATACGGCATCGAACCGCGCCAGGTGCAGATGCGTGCCCTCGCCGAAGACGAAACCATCACGCTCCTCCTGGGCGATCCCGAACTCGCCGCACGCCAGCAGGCCGATTACGCCGACATCGCAGCCTTCATCGACTCCATCCGCGATCAGCGTCTCTTGAAACTGTGCCTCTTGTTTCTCGAACGCTATGGCGAGCGCTTTCGCCGCACCGGCGCAGCCCGCAAAAATCACCATGCCCGCCGCGGCGGTCTGGTGGAACACGTCGCTCAGATGATGCGTTGCGCCGTCGCCATCGCGGCCATGTATCCGCAATTGAATCGCGATCTGCTGATCGCCGGCGTCTTGTTTCACGACTGCGGCAAGCTTTGGGAAAATGCGTATGCCGAATCCGGCTTCACCATGCCGTACAATCTCACCGCCGAAATGCTCGGTCACATCCCGCTGGGCCTGGAACTCGTTAACAAACTCTGGCGCGACATGCTCGAATCCTCTGCCGCCCCCGAGTGGGCCACGCTGGAGCCCGCTTCTGAAATCGTCCGTCTCCACCTGCTGCATCTCATTGCAGCGCATCACGGCACTCATGAGTTCGGCTCCCCCGTGCTCCCCAAGACACCCGAGGCCGTCGTGCTGCATCACGTCGATAACATCGACGCCAAGCTCGAGATGTTCCGTCGTGGTTATGCCAGCAGCAAAGAACTGGGCCCCGGCATCTATGAAAAATTCCAGCCCTGGCCGGTCAACATCGTCGCGCCCCTGCCATCAGTAAATCCACCGCAGGCAGATGGCGCAGTCTAGGCGCGGAGTTTCATCAGCGCTGCTCGGATCATCAGCGTCTCGCCCACGTTTTCAGCAGTCAGCAGGCCGATGAGTTTGCCGTCGATGGGATCGAGCACGGGTATCGCTGGGCAGTCCCCGGCGCTCAAAAGTTCGAGCGCCTGGCCTAGTTCGCTGCTTGCCTGCGTCGAGGTGGGGCAGGGGCGCATGACATCCACCACAGGCTGCCCGGGCCCTTTTTCAGCGAGGGAGGAGATCAAATCATGCCGTGTCAGCATGCCCTGCATGCCTCCATGGGTGTCGAGCACCGGGAAATCCTGCTGGCTGCCAGCGAGCAGCAGTTCCACTCCATCGCGCAGCGGAATTCGGTGAGCATGGCATCACGCACTCGCAGATTCCGCGTCGCCTCCTGCTGCGTGACACTTGCGGCCTCCTGACCTGCGGCCATGAAGATGAAAAAGCAGATGAGCAGCAGCATCGGATGGAACGTGGAGGTCAGCAGCATGGAGATCGCCACGAACATCGCGATGCCTTGTCCCAGGATGGCCGCCCAGCGCGTGGCAGCGCTGTACTCCATGAACATGGCTAGAACGGCACGCAGGATGCGGCCGCCATCCATGGGAAAGGCGGGGATCAGATTGAAGACCACCATGAAGATATTCCACACCATGAGCTTCTGAAAGAAGTTGCCCGATTGGAGGAAGTCATAGCCGGGGTGGAGCGTCCCGGTCATGCCAATGCCCAGCCAGATGGCCGCCGCGATGATCACATTCACCAGCGGGCCGCTGATGGCTACCACCAGCTCCTGCGAAGACTTGCGCGGCATGCGTTCCAGCCGGGCCACGCCCCCAATCGGCAGCAGCGTGATGTCCGGCGTGCGGATGCCGTAGCCCCGTGCGGCCAATACATGGCCAAACTCATGCAGCACCACGCAGACAAACATCGCGGTGATGAACAGCGTGGACTCCAGCGCGGTGGAAAGGCCATGTCCGCTGAGAAAGCTCTGACTGGCGACAAAAATCAGCAGCAGCAGGAACGTGACGTGAACACGCACCTCCGTGCCGGCAACGGTGAAAAGACGAAAGGACCATTTCATAAGGGAAAAACTACGACGACTTGGGGGATTTTGAGGGATCGTAGTAGATACGCACGTCGGCGTCTTTGAT
>NCCR01000069.1 GCA_002279765.1 Verrucomicrobia bacterium 12-59-8
TGTTTTGTTTTAGACATCGCACTCCAAATCAAGCCTCTTCCCGCCCTCAGTCAGCGCACTTCACTCAAAAAACCTCAAGTCCCTATGGGACACCTGTGAACCTGATACTTGAAACTCCGTCCGAGGGCTTACCGTTGGTCGATGTCCCAACTGCTGCGGCCAAACTGATAGGGTTCCTCAAACCGGCCTTGGCCGGGAGTCCAGCTGGCGGGAAATGCCTGTTTGATCTGTGCATGGTACTTTGATGGATAATTGGCCAGTTGGAAGGGCACGCTCGAGGTGGCCAGGATCTCCTGCGCGGTGCTGCTGAGCACCGTTGGCCGCACCAGCCAGTCTTTGCCGCTCGGGTAGTAGAACTGCTTCGAAGGGCGGTGGTAGTATGCCTCGTAACGCGGGTAGTAGATATAATTGCCTGAACTGCCAAGCCGGGGTGCTAGAGACGCCAGGCCCGCCGGATAGCCGTAACCAGGCGCGGGCAGTCCGTAGCTGAGGTTGCACGCTGGAAGAATGTGCAGCAGTGTCCCGACAAAGCTGAGGAGAGCGAGGCAGCGGAGGGTCATGGATGCCCCTTAGCTGGATTCCACCGAAGAGCAATGAGAGGAGCGGATGTCGAATGATGAATGTCGCACAAAGGCGGAACCGGCGCTCGACAAAGGGGCGGGTCATCGAATACTCAGGGCCGTTTTCACCTTTTGAATGCTCTTACAATCATGCCTGCCACCAGCACCGCCGCGCCACGCAATGTACTCATTACCGGAGCCTCAACGGGCATCGGCGCAGCCTGCGCACGCATGCTGGCAGGGCGCGGCTGGAGGGTCTTTGCCGGAGTGCGGAAATTGGCCGATGGCGAAGTTCTCATAGCGGGAGCGGAGGGGCAGATCATCCCGGTCATCCTCGATGTAACCAACCGTGAGCAAATCAAAACCGTGGTGCAGGAAGTCAGCACGCAGTGTGGTCCGGCAGGGCTGCAAGGCGTCGTGAACAATGCCGGCATCGCTCTCGCGGGACCGCTCGAATTCATGCCGATGGAAGCTTTTGAACGACAGTTCGAAATCAACGTGCTTGGATTGGTCGCCGTGACGCAGGCGGTCATGCCCTTGATCCGCGCCGGACATGGCCGCATTGTTCTGATGGGATCCAACTCCGGCTTCATGTGCGAGCCCTTCCTGGCAGGCTACGGCGCGACGAAGCATGCGCTTGAAGCCATCGCAGATTCACTGCGCATCGAGCTTCGCCCCTGGGGTATCAACGTGGCGCTCATTGAACCCGGCGCGATCAAGACGCCGATCTGGAGCAAGTCACGCGAAGCGGCGGAGCATCTCTTCGTGGGGATGCCTCCCGAGTGCGAAAAGCTGTACGCAGCCCCCATCACCGCGCTGCGCAAGATGGTCGAAAAGATTCCAACAGGTGCCATTCCACCAGAAAGAGTCGCCAAGGCGGTGGCGCATGCGCTCGAATCCCGCAAGCCCCGCACCCGTTATCCCGTGGGGCTAGATTCTGTAGTGGGTTCGCTGTTGGTGCGGATCATCCCTGACCGGCTGCTGGACTGGGTCATCCGCAAAGTGATGGGGATCTAAGAAGGAACGCAGCCCAGCCGCACTCGCTTAAATGATCGCGAGTTCCTTGCCGATCTTCTCGAATTTCTCCAGGGCACGATCAATCTGCGGAAAGGTGTGCGTGGCCATGAGGCTGACGCGGATGAGTTCTTCACCGGGTGGAACACCGGGCGGGATCACAGGATTGACGAACACACCTTCGTCCTGTAGGCGTTTGCAGAAGACGAAGGTCTTCACGGTGTCGTTAACATAAACGGGCAGGATAGGCGTCTCGGTAGCGCCGAGTTTGAACCCGAGGGAAAGCAGGCCCTGCTTCATGCGCTCGGTGTTGGCCCAGAGCTGCGCCCTGCGCTCGGGTTCGGCGATCATGATGCGCAGCGCGGCGAGCGCGGCGGCCACATTCGCGGGACTCATGCTGGCGCTGAAAACGAGCGGGCGGGAGTGGTGCTTGAGGTAGTCGATCGTGTCCCAATCCCCGGCGATGAAACCGCCGAGACTGGCAAGCGATTTGCTGAAAGTGCCCATGATGAGATGCACGTCATTGACGAGGCCGAAATGCGAGGCCGTGCCGGAACCATGATCACCGAGAACTCCGATGCTGTGGGCGTCATCCACCATGACGGCGGCGTTGTACTGTTTGGCGATTGTCACCAGCTCGGGCAGCTTGATGATGTCTCCCTCCATGCTGAAGACACCGTCCACCACGATGATTTTGGGAGACTCCAGCGGAAGATGCGCAAGGCGGCGCGCCAGTGAGGTCATGTCATTGTGCGAGAAGAGAAAGGTCTTCCCGGCTGACATCTGGCAGCCCGCGCCGAGGCTGGCGTGATTCGCGCGATCCGCCAAGATGCAGTCTTCGCGCCCCACGATGGCACTGATCACTCCGAGATTGACCTGAAAGCCGGTACTGTAGAGCAGCACGGCAGGCTTGTTCATCAACTGCGCCAGTTCTTCTTCCAGCTGAACGTGGATGTCGAGCGTGCCATTGAGGAAGCGTGAGCCAGCGCAGCCGCTGCCGTATTTCTGCACCGCCTGGCAGATGGCCTCCTTGATGCGAGGATCATTGGTGAGACCGAGGTAGCTGTTCGAGCCCAGCATGAGCACTTGCTGCCCATTGATGATGACCTCCGTGTCCTGGGCAGAGGATATCTCCCGGAAGTAGGGATAGATTCCTGCAGCTCGGACTTCGTCCAGAGCGCGAAATTTACGAACCTTGTCGAACAGCGGGAGGGGGGGAGGCGAAGAAGCGGAGGGCATCGGAACGCAAATGAAGCGCGAAAGTGGCACTGGAAAGCCGACTGTCCATGAACTCCTGAGAAAGTGTACAGAATATAACGAGTAGTTCAAAAACTCCCGCCGATCCTCAATCCAGCGAACGCTTGGGCGGGGCGATGGTCACTGCACCAGGAGCTCCCGAACCGGGGCGCGGCGGGGTGGGTGCCATACGCTGGACTTCGTAGCCGGAGATGTTCACCGCGAGGTCGAGCTTGGCGAGGAATTCCCAGGTGGCCGGCACTCCCACTTCATCGGCGATTTTGCGTGCTTCCAGATAGGCTTCAAAAGCATCCGGCATGACCTGGAAGATGGCCACTCCGTTGGGGTCGGCCTTGATGTCGCGCATGAGATGAATGTAGGAGGAGTTGGGCTGCTTCATGGCCTCAATGGTCTCGCCCCCGCCGCTTTTGGGCGTGAGTTCCAGACGTACGTAAGGCAGGCTGGGTGTGATCTTGGGCTCGAAGCCGTAGGAGCCAGCCATCAGCGGGCTGGAAGCCGCACGCTGCAGCAGAGACTGAAGGCGCGTGGCATCGTAAATCGTGCGGGCCTTGCTTGCATTTTCGATGCCTTTGACCTTCGCGAGATCGTGGAAGTACCCGATGACATCCTTCGGTGTCGCTTTGACATCCTTGGAGAAGGAACCCCAGGAAAAACTGATTTTGCCACCGCCGACGCTGGCTTTGATCACTGGAGGTGCGGGAGGCCGTGCCGGATCCAGCTTGACCCATGCGGTGACGTCCCCTTTGGCGGCGGCAACGATGGCTTCGGCCACGACCGGCATGGTCTGGCGGGTGGGCACGGCAATATCAGCAATGTCGATGAGAATAGACTTACTGGGCGTGATGCCACCGATCACCAGCGCCTTGTAGGCCTGGGCTACGTATTCGATCTGCACACGATCCACCAGTGGGGCGATTTCCGCCCACGCTTTTTGTGCATTGGCGGGAGTCCCAAGAATGCCTTCGAGCAGTTTGGCAAAGGGGGTGTACTCCACCTTTTGGAATTCGAGCTGTGACTTCACCTTGTCCACGCCCTCCATGATCGGCTTCAGGAACTTGGCCTGGTTGAAAATGAGCACCCCTTGTTTGGCCACGAGAATGCGCGTCTCGTCTGGCTTTTCGGGATACGGCCGCGGATTCGGCAGGCGGACGTAAGTCGGTGGCGGAGGTGTGAAAACCGGAGTCTCATCCAGCAACGCTTTGAGGCGTTCCACCTCTGCCAGCAATTTGTCCGTTTCGGCTTTGCTGGCCTCGCGCTCCTTTTTACGTTCCTCGATCTGCTTGGTGAAGGCATCGAGGTCCATGAATTTCATCTTGGCCTGCAGGTCGGCTGTATCGATGCTCTTGAGTTCTTCGATGGCCTTTTTCATGTCGGCTTCGGCCTGCTTTTGATCTTCTTCGAGCTTCTTGGGATCGGCGGGAGGCGGAGGCAGCTTTTTGACCTCTTCGACAATTTTCTGATGCTCCTCCGGCGTCACCGGCGGCAGTTCAGAGAGAATTTTCTGCACGACTTGCGCGGTATTGAGAGCCATGACCACAAACACGATCATGAGCACCCCGACGACGTTCGTCACGGCGTCCATAAGGGAGTCGAGATTGAGTTCGCCGTCGCCGCCAGCTTTTTTCTTCGCCATTGTCGTGAGGGAGTTCCGGGTTATTTGGCCTTTGCAGGAGGTTTGGCACCGCCGGCAGCAGGAGCAGGAGCAGGAGCGGCGGCGGGCGGCGGGGGAATTTTGCCGCGATACTTTTCAAACATGGCGAGATCGAGCACGCCTTTGCCAGGAATGGGCAGCTTGCCTATGCGCACCTTGTAGTCGTTTTCCGCCCGTCCAGCTCCGTTGTTGAAGGCCCCCTGCCCGTCGTCACGAATCAGGAAGAGCACGAGCGATTTGGGATTTTTGGCAATCTCGGTGAGGAAGTAATTGAAAGCCACATCGGCGACAACAACGGAGGCACTCGCACTGAGGCGATAATCCTCTCCCCAGGCTCCGAGGATTTTCAAACCGCTGCCACTGGCTTCGACAAAATAAACTTTGGTGTCCTCCCCCATGCCGCTGCCCGAGGGCTGCACGACCACCGGTGGCAATTTTTTATCTTCTGGCACATGGCGCTTTTTGATTTCAGCCATGAGCAAAGCGATCTCCTTTTTGCTCTCGGCCTGCTGCTGCTTCATGCCCTCGATTTCGAGCAGCAGGTCATCCAGCTCCTTCTGCATCTTCTGGCTGATCTTGATGTTCGACTCCTGAAGTTCCTTGGAGGTGTCGATCAACTTGCGCAGTTTGATGAACCGCTGCTGCTTTTCCTGCAGATCATTTTGAAGCTTCTCCAGTACAGCCAGCTTTTCTTTGAGCACCACATCCTGCTCTTTGCGCTCCTCAATCTCCTTCTTGAGCTTGATGTAGTCCTGAGCGCGCTCGATTTCCTCCGCGGTCCGGCCCTCAGCCTTCCCCATCTGCGAAATCACGAGTACGACGATCATCAGGACCAGCGCTCCGATGAGGCAGGCCAGAATGCTGAGGAACGGGAAGAGCGAAATCTCCCCTTCTCCTGATGCTCGGCGTTTTGCCATGGCGTGTTCGTATAAGTGGTGGGGCTGCGTTTATTCGCGGCTGAACCAGCCCTTCTTCTTCACCTGGTGAATGAGAATCTGCTTACCGCCGAGTTCGGAGAGCAAGGTGTTCAGACTCTGGATGCCGCTGGCCATCGCCCGCGTGTACTCCGTGGTGGTCTTGACACTGTCTTTCACTGAATTGGTGAGGTCCTCACGCATGCGGTTCAGCGCGATGGCAAATTCGGCATCGACTCGCTCCTGATGTGCAGCGGCTCGTTTATCGAGGTTGTCCGCCTGTTCCCTGACCTGTTTAGAAAGGGTGTTGAGATCAATGAGGAACTCCTTTTGCGAACTGGCCACCGCCTTGACCAGCGTGTCCATGATGCCGTTGGTGTCACCACCGGCCACACCGCCTCCATCGTTGAGGCGAGGCATGAGCACCTCATTGCAGAAGGCGTCGATGTTGTTGAGGTTGTCATCCTCCGCCTTGGAAACGGCGTTCATGGGAAAGTTCAGGAACATCGCCAGCACGAGGCCGAGCAGGGTCGTATCAAACGCAGTTCCGAGGCCGCTGGTCACCTTGCCCAGAGATCCCATGACCTTGGAGATGTCACTGACCTGGAGATCAATGCTCCCAATGGCTTGGGACAGACCGAGCACCGTCCCGATGAACCCCAAAATCGGGATGGCCCACAGGAAGACTTTGATCAATGAAAAGCTGCCCCCGATGCGGGAGCCGTCGATGTCCGACTGGGCGCTCATCATGTTGGTGACCTCGCCGTTGTTCTGGCGGATTTCGAAGAGTTCGAGCCCCTTACGAATGCGGTTCACCATCATGCTGTCACGCAGGCGTGCCGGGAGGCCGTACAGATGGTCGATGAACAAGCCGACGTTTTCACGGTTGATCTCCTGGCCGATCTCGACCGGGACGACGTCGAGGAACATGGCGTCCTTCTGGTGTCGCAGCTTCTGGATTTTGAGGTAGATGAGGCCGATGGCCCAGAAGAAGAAGAAGGTTTCCATGTAGTTCACCCAGGTGCGCTCGAGGAACAAATCGTGGAGATAATCCATCGTGTTCTGCGGCGGGGTGCCAGGGGCACCTTTGCCGAACGGGAACATGATGCCAAACCAGGCCAGCGAGGCCACGGCACCAATCGCCAGCGCGAGCCAGGGGTTCGGGTTCGCCGGATCCGTCTCTTCCCAGCCGCCACGTTCTTTGGGCTGGTAGGATGAGGGCGCGGGAGCCTGCTCGGGGGCCGAGGCCCCATGCTCATACTCAGTCCCGAACGCATCCCCCGCAGGGGGCGGCGAAGACACGCCCGATGGCGGCGGCATACTCGATGGCGGTGGCAATGAACCTGCGCCGATGCTCGCCGGAATGCTCAGCTTGGTATTACAGCCGGGGCAACGGACGATTTTTCCGGCCATCTCTGGCTCGGCTTTGAGTTGCATGTCGCATGTGGGGCATTTGAACGTCACAGGTGATTTCCTCCAGGGTGTGATTTGAAAAGGGTGTGTAGCTAATTTGCGAAGGGCATACTCCTTCGACAAGATATTTCTTGGGATGAACTTCACAAGAGCCACAAAGATACCAATGTGCCAGCCAAAGGTACCAATTTTGACCACGCTCCTGCTCAGAGCAGCTCTTCCACGAACCGCTGCGAATCAAACGCCTGGAAATCTTCCACGCTTTCTCCCAGGCCGATGAAACGGGTGGGCACGGCAAGTTCCTGCTGAATCGCCACAAGCACACCGCCTTTGCCACTACCATCCAGCTTGGTGACAATGACACCGGTCAAAGGAATCACTTTATGAAATTCACGCGCCTGCTGCAGTGCATTGGAGCCGGTAGTGGCATCACAGACGAGCAGCACTTCGTGCGGTGACTCGGCATCTTTGCGCCCGAGGATGCGGTGAATCTTTTTCAGCTCCTCCATCAGGTTATGCTTGGTGTGCAGACGCCCGGCAGTGTCACAGATGAGGAAATCAGCCTGCGTTTTGAGCGCCATTTCGTAGCCGTCAAAACAAACGGAGGCGGGATCCCCATTCGGCGGACCTTTGACGAGAGGAATTTTCAAGCGCTCAGACCAGACGGTGAGCTGCTCGACAGCGGCAGCACGGAAGGTGTCTGCGGCGGCCAGCACCACCTTGTGGCCGCGCTGGTGGAGAATGTGCGCCAGCTTCGCCGAGCTTGTGGTCTTGCCAGTGCCGTTGACCCCCACAATGAGCAGCACCTTGGGCTTCCCAGGTGTCGGTTCGAGGGCAGGCACCGACTCGGGCAAAATTTTGCGCACATGCTCACGCGCCACCTGCACGATGTCAGCCCCATGCAGCGTGCGCTGGCGTGATTTGAGATCAGCCACGATCTGCAGCGCCAGCTTTGGCCCCAGATCCCCGGCGATGAGGGAGGCCTCCAGTTCATCCCAGTCGATGTCGGGCTTGGTGAAGCGCTGGAGGAGTGATTTGAAAAAACCGGCCATCGGAAAAAACTAGGAAACTTGGGGTGCGGAAGCAGGCGCTCCCGGTTTGCGCAGTGACTTCGCCAGTTTGTCGAGCACACCATTGACGAAGGAGCCGGACTCCCCGGCGCTGAGGGCTTTAGCGATGTCGATGGCCTCGTTCAAAATCACGGGCGTGGGCACCTCCGGGCAGTAGAGCAGCTCGTAGGAGGCCACGCGCAGCACGTTACGGTCAACAGCAGCGAGGCGTTCGAAACTGAAGTTTTCAAGCAGCCCGGTAATGCCTGAATCGATCTGAGCCTGATGGGTGAGAACCCCTTTGATCAAATTTTCAGCAAACGCACGCGTGGAGGTCTTCGCGCTGTGCAGCGTCCAGAAATCTTCCGGCTCCCCGGGCTTTTCCACCCCCTGAAGATCACGGGCAAAGAGAAATTGAATGGCGGCCTCGCGGCCTTCGCGACGTCTTCCCATGATATTAGGCGTGGTCGGTGGGTTCGCCGGCAAAGCTGGCTTTCATCTTGCCGAACAGATTGATCATTTTGACGCAAGTCTGCGCGGCTTCCGTGCCACGATTGATGGTGGCCCCCAGGCAGCGTTCCTCCGCCTGCTCCTCCGTGCTGACCAGCAGCACCTCATGAATGACAGGAATGCAGTGCCTGACCGCCATCTGCTGCAACGCATCGGTCACCGAAGCACCGACGAGATCCGCATGCTCAGTGGAGCCACGAATGATGACCCCCAGGGTGATGACGGCATCCGGCGCACTGCCGCGCAGCACATGCTCCACACACACCGGAATCTCGAAGGCACCGGGCACACGATAGACATCAATGGAAGCATTGGGAGCAATGACTTCGATCTCTTCCTTGGCGGCATTGAGCAGACCTTGGACATATTGGTTGTTATACAACGAAGCGACGATCGCGATGTTGATCGGATCCTGGGTGGGGCGTGGACGACTGGAGGCGTAATTGGACATGAGACTAAAGCTTGTGGCCCATCTTCTTCTTCTTTGTTTCGAGATAACGGGCGTTCTCGGGTTTGGGCGTGGATTTGACGGGAACTTGTTCGACGATTTCGAGCTTGTGGCCTTCGAGACCGACGACTTTGCGCGGGTTGTTGGTCATCAGCAGGAGCTTGCGCACGCCCAGGTCGGAGATGATCTGCGCCCCGATGCCGTAGTCGCGCAGGTCCATGGGGAAGCCGAGTTTCAAATTGGCCTCCACCGTGTCAAAGCCCTGCTCCTGGAGCTTGTAGGCCATGATCTTGCCGTGCAGACCGATGCCGCGACCTTCGTGCCCGCGCATGTAAACAATGATGCCCTTCCCTGCGGAGGCGATGTGCTTCATCGCGGCATGCAGCTGGCTGCCGCAGTCGCAGCGGCGGGAGGAAAACACATCCCCGGTGAGGCATTCGCTATGAACCCGCACGAGCACGGGCTCATCCGGTGAGATGTCCCCCATGACGAGTGCCACGTGGTGTACGCCATCAAGGGTGCTCTTGTAGAGGTGCAGCTTGAAGACTCCGAAATCGGTGGGCATGTCCACGACCTCGATCTTTTCCACGAGCTTCTCACTGAGGCGGCGGTGCGCGATCAAATCGGCGATGCTGCACATTTTGAGTGCGTGCTTCTTCGCAAATTTCTTCAGATGCGGCAGACGCGCCATCGTGCCGTCTGGATTCATGATCTCGATTAGCACCCCGGCTTCACGCAATCCCGCGAGGCGGGCCAAATCCACAGCAGCCTCGGTATGCCCGGCGCGGCGCAGGACGCCACCCGGCTTGGCCACGAGCGGGTTGATGTGGCCGGGCTGCACGAGGTCATCCGGCTTGCTTTGGGGATCCGCCAGCAGGCGGATCGTGCGACAGCGGTCGGCGGCGCTGATGCCGGTGGTGATGCCCTTGGCCGCATCGACGGTCACAGTGAAGTCAGTGCGGAAGGCTTCGCGGTTCTCCGGCACCATGCTGGGCAGATTAAGATGCTCGGCGATTTCCAGAGAGACCGGCACGCACAGCATGCCGCCGCCCTGCCGCACCATGAAGTTCACCATTTCAGGGGTGATTTTTTCGGCGGCACAGATCAGATCCCCCTCATTTTCGCGGTCTTCGTCATCGGTGACTATGACCATGCGGCCAGCGCGAATGTCTGTGAGCACAGACTCCACGGAGTCGAAAACGGATTCCTTTTTGCGGGGCATGAGAGAGGTTGTAAAAGAGCCGGTGCCGCAGGATGCGGCGTCAGGGTCAGATGATTTAGCCGGTTGAGGACTGTTTTCCAGTGCGAGTTGGTTTTTCGTTGCCGTCGTCAATGTGCTTCGCGTAATGTCAAGTCATGCCTCCCCCAACCAAAGTCAAACGCCCGTCCTCGGTGACGGTGGGGGAGTTTTTCACTCTGAATGAAAAATCGCTCAAACTAAAGCTGGTTGGCAGCGATGCAGGCTACACGCGCAAGATCAGCGAGCCCTCGGTAAACCGCCCCGGCCTAGCGCTGTCCGGTTTCTTCACCTACTTCGCCTACAAACGGGTGCAGGTCATCGGCAACTCGGAAAGCTCTTTTCTCGAAGGCCTGGACCCCAAGCTGCGCGCGGCGCGCTTCAGTCAGCTCTGCTCCTGGGACATCCCCTGCGTCGTGATCGCGCGCGGGCACCGCATTGACGATGAATTGATCCAGATCGCCAATGAGGCGGGCATCTCCGTGTTCCAGACCAGCATGATGACCATGAAATTCCTCAATGCCGCCACCATCAAACTGGAATGGGCCTTTGCGCCCACCCTGCTGGTGCATGGATGCCTCGTGGACGTGCAGGGCCTCGGCGTACTGATCCAGGGCGACAGCGGCTGCGGCAAGAGCGAAAGCGTGATCGGGCTGCTCCAGCGTGGCGGCAGCCTGGTGGCGGATGACGCTGTGCGCCTGCGCCTGATCGAAGACCGCGAGGTGATCGGTTCCGCCCCAGACATCACGCGTGGGATGATCGAAATCCGCGGTTTGGGCATTCTAAACGTGGCCGCGCTCTTTGGCGTCAGTGCCGTACGACTGAGCAAACGGCTGGATTTGATCGTGGAACTCGTGCGTGGTGCCAAAACCCAAGACCTCGAACGCGTCGGAGTAAACGCCGACACCCGCGAGATCATGGGAATGAAAATCGGGCGTGTGGCACTGCCGGTAGAGCCGGGCCGCGACGTGGCCGGACTGATCGAACTTGCCGCCATCAACTTCAAACTGCGCACGTTTGGTTACAACAGCGCGGTAGAGTTTGACCAAAGGTTGTTGAAAAAGATGACGGATGATCAATTAGGTTAACCGCAGCTCCCTCCCAATCACCATGAGCATTCAAAAAGAACTCACTATCCGCAATAAAATGGGCATGCACGCACGCCCGGCGGCGCAGTTCGTTAAGCGTGCCAGCAAGTATCAGTGTGATGTCTGGGTGGAAAAAGACGACGAGCCGGTGAATGGCAAAAGCATCATGGGCCTCATGATGCTGGCCGCAGGGCGTGGCGAGACGATCAAAATCATCGCAGACGGCAGCGACGCCGAGGCGGCGGTGGCCGACCTCGAAGAGCTGGTCACGTCAGGCTTTGGCGACGTCGAGTAACACCGATCACCTGCCACCAGCGTCACTCTTGCGGGGAGACACCCGGATCTCGCTGCTATCCAACTCTTGAGACGGTGGCGGCGGCGGTTCCTTGAGCATCTGCAGCATCATTACCCCGATGAGATAAATCAGACCGCCGCCGATGCCAGCACCGATGGCAATGAAACGCCGCTGCCAGGTATGCTCCTGGTCAATGGCATACCAGAAGCGCATGCAGAACAAGATCCAGATGATGCTGGCACCGAGAACAAGGAGATGACCTGAGGACATGAGGGTGAGTTTGGAACGAATTCCAGCCGCCAGCGACAGAAAAAACAAAACCCCGCACAGGGCGGGGCTTTGCACACATCGAGCTGAAAAAGGGGTCGATTAACGCTTGGAGAACTGGAAGCGTTTGCGGGCGCCTGGGCGGCCGGGCTTCTTACGTTCCTTGGCGCGGGAGTCACGGGTCAGCAGACCATTCTGCTTGAGGACGCCGCGAAGCTCAGGATTCACGCCGATCAAAGCGCGGGCGATGCCGAGACGAACGGCACCCACCTGGCCGGTGCTGCCACCGCCGCTGGCGTTCACTTTGAAATCATAGGTCTGGCGGGAATTTGTGAGGGCCAGCGGGAACAGAATCTGATTCTGCAGGGCGACGGTCGGGAAATATTCTTCGAAGTCGCGTCCGTTGACGGTGATGCTTCCGGCTCCTTCAGTGATGAAGACGCGGGCGATGGCGGTCTTGCGGCGGCCGGTGGCGGTTTTGAGAGGCTTGCTCATGCGATAGGTAACAATGGAAAAGGATTAGGCGACGGCGAAGGGCTTTGGATTCTGCGCCTCATGCGGATGCTCGGCACCCTCATAGATCTTGAGCTTGCCCATGACCGAACGGCCAAGGCGATTGTGGGGGACCATGCCCTTCACAGCACGCTCAACGAGAAGCTCAGGGCGGCGGGCGCGGACGCGCTCAACGTTTTCGATTTTCTGATTGCCGACGTAGCCAGCCTTCGAGGTGTAAATCTTCTGGGTTTCCTTCTTGCCACTGAGGCGAACTTCGGCGGCGTTCAGGACGACCACGAAATCACCAGTGTCAACGTGCGGGGTGAAGGTAGGCTTGGTCTTGCCGCGCAGGAGGTTGGCGGCTGCGACTGCGACGTCTCCAAGAATCTGGTTCTTGGCGTCGATGACCCACCATGTGGGGTTCTGCTCCTGGGCTTTGGCTGAAAACGTCTTCATTAGTGCTGTGTACGAAATATCTTCCGACTGGGAAAGAAGGGGCCGCGATGGTAAGAGGATTGGAGAATGTGTCAAGGTGGAAACCTAGTTATTCACAATGAAAATGGCTTTGGAACGCATTTTTATTGGATTGCCCGGCTTGAGCAGGTTGCCAGCTTATGTTTTTCACTTCCGCCACAGCCATTTCATCGCCTCCGGGAAGAGGCTCGCGCCCTGTTTGCTGTTATGCGCCCCGTCGCCAAACGTGAAGGTGTAATCGTACTGCTGGTAGGCCAGCGCCTTGGCCATCTGCTGATTCGCCAGCGGCCAGTTGCCATAGGGATTGTCCAGATCGCTGCTGCCATCTTGCAGATACACACGCAGCGGTTTGCGCTCCGTGAGGCGGATGATGGATGGATACACATGTCCGCCCGCGAGATCGACGTAGCTGCCGATGGTGGAGAACACCTTGCGAAACTTGTCAGGCCGCTCCCAAGCCACCGTGAAGGCGCAGATCGCCCCGCTGCTCGCTCCCGCAATCGCCCAGCCCTCAGGATTCTCCGTCAGCTTGTAGTCCTTCTGCACCTGCGGGATGATTTCCTCCAGCAGGAAGCGCGCATACACATCCCCCAGCGTGTTGTACTCCTTGCCCCGGTTGTTGTTCTTCCAAGCGCTCGGCGGCTTCGTGTCCCCGCTGTGCCCCGGATTAATAAAGATCGCGATCGTCGGCTGCATGTCCCCGCTGGCGATCAGATTATCAAACACCACCGGCACCCGCCACGCGCCCTTCACCCCCACGTAGTCATGCCCATCCTGAAACACCATCAGGTTCGCCGGCTGTTCAGGTTTGTACTGCGCCGGCAGATAGATCCACCAGTCACGCTTCGTCCCCGCATAGATCTTCGACTCATGCACCGGCATCGGAATCACCTTCCCCTTCGGAACCTCCGCCTTCTCCTGAGAGAGAGGTCCGAGTTTGTAGTCATCCACCGCTAAGGCGGAGAGGGAGAGCGAAAAGAGAAGCAGGAGGAGAAGGCGCGAGGTCATGGCTGAAGAAAAGCGACATTCACGTCCAAGGTCAAGGATTCCTCGGGGCACAGACCTCCATGACCACCACTGGCGTCTAACAGCGCAGACAAGACCTGAACCCAACAGCAAGCCCTTCGATCACGACACTTCTGGCAATCTGGCCGGCACAAGTCTTCCGCCCTCATTCTCCGGCGCAGTTCCTTCATGGTACTCAGCATCCTGGTTCACCTGCCAGAGGTCATAGAGATTCGCCCCTTGGATGATGTTCCGGGCGCAGAGCATGGCCGTCATCATCGAATGATCCTGATTGTTGTATTTGTGCATGCCATTGCGCCCGACGAGGTGCAGCGTTGGCAGGTGCTCCGTGACCGCCTGCCGGATTTCACTGACGTGCGTGGCGTAGTCGGCATCATACACCGGATAAGCCTTCGCCTGACGGACGATGCAGCCATCCACCCACTCGGTGGCTTTGGCTAGACCGAGCTGCTCCATCTCCTTTTTGGCCAGCGCGAGGAGATCCTCTTCCGAGCTCGTCCACAGGCCATCTCCTTCAAAACAGAAGTACTCCAGGCCATAGCTGGCGATGCTCTTGTCCGGCACCATGTCTGGGGACCATGACTTGAAGTTCTGAATGCGCCCGACTTTCACGCTGTTGTCATGAATGTAGAGCCAGTTGTCTGGAAAGGCATCCTCATGCCGATACATGAGGACGACGGTAATGAAGTCACGATAACGCAGCGCCTTGGCCGCAGCCTGAGCCTTGGCTGGCAGCGCGGGACTCAGGCTCGGAATGAGCTCGGCAATCGGCGCTGAGGAAATGAGGTGCTGCGACTTGAGCTCATGCACGTCACCTCCCGCATCACGATGTATAATCGTCCACCGCCTCGTGGCGGCGTTGTAGGCACCGCTGACGAAGCGGGTACCCATGTGAATGCGGCCACCTTGCGCAATGACCTTGGCGGCGCAGGCCTCCCACATCATTCCGGGCCCAAGTCTCGGGTAGCGGAAGGTATTGATGAGCGTCTTGATGACACCCGAACCTGATTTTTGGCGCGGCCGCCACAGGGCATTCTTGATGGCCGAAAAGAGCGAGAGTCCATTGATGCGCTGCGCCGCCCAGTCAGCGGAGATTTCCCGGCAGCTCATGCCCCAGACCTTCTCGGTGTAGGTCTTGAAAAAGATTTCAAAGAGACGCGCGCCAAACTGGTTGCTCACCCAGTCCTGAAAGCTGGCCGGTTTCGCCACGGGTGCGATGCGCGCCTTTAAGTAGGACATGACGCAGCTAACGGATTCCCAAATGCCCAGCTTCATCAGAGCATCCAGTGCCACGATGGGATAGGCAAAGAACTTTCCACGATAGTAGATACGAGAGGAGCGCGGGCGCTCAAGCATGCCATCTGGCAGCAGTTCGTCCCACAGGCTCTCCACCTCAGCAGACTTGGAGAAAAACCGATGCCCTCCAATATCGAAGAGGCAGTCCTTGTAGTTCACCGTGCGCGAGATGCCGCCGACCAGCTTCGGGTCGGCCTCAAGGATCATCACCTGGATGCCCGCCTTGCCCAACATGTAGGCCGCCGTAAGTCCGGCAGGTCCCGCACCAATGATGACGACCACAGGTTCTTGTTCGCTCATTGGGCTGGGTTGGGAGGTGGAGCCCCGTGTGCCTCGTAAAGTCGGTAAAAGCCCTGGGCGGCGACAACGGCCCCGCTGCGAATCAGTTCGGCAGTCATGCGTACATCTCCATCTGTTGGCTCCGCCGCCTCGATCTGCACGGCCAGCACATCGGGGCTATAATTATCATCCGCAGGCAGCGCAAGCAGGCCCATCGACGTGGGCTGCACCTGACACTTGAGATCCAGCGCCAGACAAGCTGGAGCAGCGATAATGCGCCCTTCAACGGCGGCGGCCTTGAGCCTCTCATGCACGGCCCATCCGCCCGCATTGGCAGGAGAGATGACAAAGATGCGCCACCAAAAGACATTCACACCCATCGCCACGATCAATAACAAAGCAACGACACGACGGTGACATTCGCGGAAGAGTCCACCGTCGAAGGCAGCAAGCAGGCTCAGCAATGCCACGGGGAAAAAATAGCGCTCAGGCCGGCATGACTGCGTGGCCAGAGCCGCCAGACCCGCCATCACAGCCCAGGGGCCAGCCCCCAGCGCACTGCCACTGCGGAAAGCACGCCACACACACCAGCCACCGCCAAAGAGCGCCGTGGCCGCGTAAAAAGCAGTGCGAAGATCTGGCAGTCCCCGAAACACTCCCAGCAGGTTCGCCACGGGATCGGTGCGTGCGACCGTGTGCTGACGCCAAATTTCTTTAAATCGCTCATGATCGACACACAGGTAAACTGAAACGTAGCAGATCGCGATGACGCCCGCAGTCACGCACATGAAGACAGCCAGCTCCTTGATCTTCCTCGTGAACAACAGACTGGCACACACACCGGCAGGCAGCCAGATGATCGTGAGCTTCACCCCGATCAGCAGACCCGTCAGCACTCCGAGGACAAGGGTGTCACGTCGGCTGAGATCTTTGCGCCCGCCAATCCCATGCCATGCAACGATGCCAAACATCAGCAGCGGCTCAAGAATGGCCCAACTGCCCATCCGAAACAGATAAGGATCCAGCCACAGCCACGCCAGCAGCACAGCAGCACCCGCCGCGTTTCCCCGGCGCACCAGCCGCAGGCAGGCGAGACCGGCTGCAGCGGCCACCAGCAGCGAACACACGATCCGCTTTGCCTGAATCGAGGGTGCTACGAGCGTAAAAAGCACGCGGTTGATCGCGTGATTCACCGGACTTAAGGCACTGTGAAGGATGCCATGAGCCGGAAGATTCCACTGCTCACAGCGTGCGTTCCACTGCCACAGCCCCTCGTCATTCGTCGGTTCGAGTACGCCATCCAGCAGAAGCAAACGCCCAACCAACAGCAGATAGAAGACGATTAAGAGACAACGCATGCTGGCGGTTGGGCACGCTCAAAGATTGGATGTGTCAGCTCACGCCAGTCGTCCGCAGCACTGCTTGTACTTCTTCCCACTGCCACAAGGGCATGGGTCGTTGCGGCCGACGGTGGAGGGGGCGGCTTTGGGCTTGGGTTTGGCGGCGCTGCTCGGAAGGATGAGGCGCGGGCCGTCGCGGCCCGGATTGGGGGCGGCTTCAGGCTTTTCTTCCTCTTCTTCTCGGCGCTGGGGCGCTTCGTTTTCTCCACCCTGCAAGGCCATCTGGGCCAGGAACTGCTCGAACGCGGCCAACTGCTGCGTGCTGCGGAAGAGGTTGCCGAGGACTTCGCCGTTGATGTTGTTCATCAGTTCCGCGAAGATCGTGAAGGCTTCCTGCTTGAACTCGATGAGAGGATCTTTCTGGCCGTAGGTACGCAGACCCACGCCTTCCTTCAGGGCATCCAGCGCATACAGATGCTCCTGCCACAGACGGTCGATGGCATTGAGGAGGATCATCTTCTCGATCTCCTGCAAAGCGGTCGGATTGGCAGTGCCCACCTTCACCTCATAGGCACCGAGAATCTTGTTCTTCAGGTAAGCGGACTTGGCCTCAAAATTGAGCGCCTTGAATTCATCATCCAGCGTCCGCAAGCCAACCGGGAACGTCGTGTTCACCCAAGCCAGCAGACCTTCATAGTCGGCCATGTCATCACCCTTGATGTCCTTCGGCACAAAGGCGCTGAGACGTTCAGTGACGCCCTTTTCCACGGCGTCGTTGATGAGAATCCGCGTGTCGTTGCTGTTGAGCACATCGTTGCGCCATTCATAGACGACCTCGCGCTGCTGATTCATCACGTCATCGTATTCGAGGACGCGCTTGCGCCAGACGTAGTTGCGCTGTTCCACACGCTTCTGCGCAGTTTCCACGCTGCGGTTGAGCCAGGGGTGCTGAAGTTCCTCACCCTCCTTCATGCCAAAGCGCTCCATCATCTTCGTCATGCGCTCAGCGGCACCGAAGTTGCGCATCAGGTCATCCTCAAAGCTGAGGAAGAATTTGCTCTCACCGGGGTCGCCCTGACGTGCGGAACGTCCGCGCAACTGGCGGTCCACGCGGCGGCTTTCATGACGCTCGGTGGCCAGCACGAAGAGGCCGCCGAGTTCGGAGACGCCTTCACCCAGCTTGATGTCTGTACCACGACCGGCCATGTTGGTCGAGATCGTCACGGCGGAGCGATGTCCGGCTCGGGCGACGATTTCAGCCTCCTGGCGATGATACTTCGCATTGAGCACGTTGTGCGTGATCTTCTGCAGCTTGAGCATGCGTGAGACCATTTCCGAGGCTTCGACGCTGGCGGTGCCGACGAGGATCGGTTGGCCCTTGGCATTGAGTTCGCGGATCAGCTCGATCACGGCGGCGAATTTTTCGCGGCGTGTCTTGTAGATGCTATCGTTGTGGTCCTTGCGCTTCACCGGACGGTTCGTCGGGATCGTGAGCACATCGAGGCTGTAGATGTCATGGAACTCGGCGGCGTCCGTTTCAGCCGTGCCGGTCATGCCGCCCAGCTTTTGATAGAGGCGGAAGTAATTCTGAATGGTGATGGTGGCGAGCGTCTGCGTCTCAGCATCAATCTGCACGCCTTCCTTCGCTTCCACGGCCTGGTGCAGGCCATCGCTCCAGCGACGACCGGCCATCTTACGACCCGTCTGCGCATCAACGATGATGACCTTGTTCTCCTCGACCACGTACTCGACGTCTTTCTCATAGAGACAGAAGGCACGCAGCAGCTGGCTGATCTGGTGAATGCGCTGCCCCTGATGGGAAAGGCGGTCCTGCATCTCCGTCTTCTTGCGGGTGCGGGCTTCTTCGGACAGCGTCATGTCGCCATCGATCTCGGAATACACCGTGGCGATGTCCGGCAGCACGAAGGCGTCCGGCTCATCAGGGCTGAGGAAATTGCGGCCCATCTCAGTGAGATCGGCGTCGTGGGACTTTTCCTCGATGAAGTAGTACAGCTCTTCCTTGAGCCGGAAGAACTCCACCTTCTGCGTGTCGGCGTAAAGAGAGAGTTCGGCCTTCTCCATCGCACGGCGGAGATCAGGCTCCTCCATGCAGCGGGTCAGCGCACGATTCTTCGGCTGACCCATCTGGACTTGGAAGAGTTTCAGACCGGCCT